>NZ_JBEGDB010000300.1:0-9415 GCF_043638955.1 Bradyrhizobium sp. 31Argb
AGGCTTCCTCCTAAAAGAAAGCCTTGAATCACGTTCAATCTGATTTGAGAATCCCAAGAGTCCACACGGCCTAGAGGGCGCGTGGCGTATGTGGTGGAAGTAGCAGGCAATCGGCGTTACGCTTTGCGCCCTGCTAACAGTTGTCTCCCGGGGGTGACCTTGCGTTCGCTTTCTCCAGCTTCGATCAGGCCGCCCTTTGCGCGCTACAGCCACGGCGTTTCCGTTGCACCAAACCATCGCCTCGTCGTCACCTCGGGCCAGCTCGGCATTGCCGCCGACGAGACGATCCCGTCGCAATGCGAGCAGCAGGCTGATCTGTGCTTTGCCAATATCGCGGCCATCCTCGCCGAGGACGGTATGACGCTCGCAAATGTCATCCGGCTCAATGCTTACGTGACCGCCCGCGAGCACATGCAGGGCTATATGCGCTCACGCGACCGGCATTTTCAGGGAACTCCGCCGGCTTCGACCCTGGTGATCGTGTCCGGCTTCACGCGTCCTGAGTTCTTCGTCGAAATCGAGGCGATCGCCGCCGCGCCCGCGGACGGTTAGAACCGCACCATCTCGCGCCTTATCTTGGCGAGGAACCGGCCGCGCTGCGCATCCGTCGCGACATTCATGTGATAGAGCGCGTAGTAACTGACCGACGCTTTCGAGCCGGTGAACCAGCGCAGGTAGCGCTTGATGATCCGGCGCGGCGGATCAGCCATGCCGATCGCCTGCCAGCGCGGGCGACCATAGGTCGAGATGCCGGTGATACGGCGGATATGCATCAGCATCGGCTTGGCATGCGACGGATCCGACAGATCCAGCGCAATGCCGGGACCGAACATCCGGTCGAACCAGCCCTTCAGCATCGCCGGCGGACCGAACGACCAGGTAGGGAACTGCACGACCAGCGCGTCCGCGGCCATCAGGCGGTCGGCATGGGCCTGGTTGTTGGCGCGGTTGCGCGCGGGGTCGTGATAGTCGCGTCGGCGCTCCGCCGTCAGTACCGGATCAAAGCCCTCAGCATAGAGGTCGAGCAGGTCGACGGTGTGGCCCGCCTCAGCCAGCCCGGCCAGCGCCTCTTTCCGGATCGCGGCGTGAAAGCTTTCGCTCAGCGGATGGCAATAGACATAGAGCACCCGCATCTCACGGCCGCTCGAGCACGAAGCTGCGCATCTTGCCGGGGTTGAGCAGGCCGTACGGATCGACCTCGTGCTTGAAGCCGAGCTGATCGGCATCGGCGCGCTTATAGCGGCTGCCGTCCTCCACCGTGAAGACATGCGGATTGGCGATATGGACGCCGCGCGCCTCGTGCAGGCTGATGATCTCGTTCAGCCTGTCTGCATTGGTGTAGCGCACGACGGGCAGCCCACTGCAGGTGACGCGGCCGCCGAAGCGAATGAACTCCAGATGCTGCAACACCTCGTCCCGAAACAACTTGCGCATCTCGACCACCTTCTCCATCAGCCGGTCATGCGGATAAAGACATTGTAGATAGGTGACCGAACGGTCGGTCTTCAGGACCTGCAGCGTGGTGTGGTTCCAAGTGTATTCGTAGAGCGGCACCTGCCCCGGACTCTCGTCGGTCGGCGTCTCCAGCGTGATGGTGCCGCGGCTCGCCAATAGCGACTTGAAGCTCTCGAGCGAGGGTTCGGCGATCATCGCGATCAGGATGCTCTTGCCGTCGGGACAGTACGGCTTCAGCGCACCGAAATACGACGGCAGCGGTGCGGTGATCGGGGACAGCAGCTTCTTGACGATCCCATCCGCCAGCGCGGCCTCGTAGCCGAACGCGGCCGCGTCGACGAAATCGTCGAACGCCACCACGACATCGATCCATCGCCAGGCGGGCGCCAGCGGCATTTCGAGTTCGGTGATGATGCCGGTCGTGCCGTAGGCGCGGTTGATCTTCTGCGCCGCGTCGCCACGCAACTCGATGACGCGCGGCTCTTCCTCGACCGTGACTACGCGCGCGGCGAGGATATTGCCGGGCTCGCGCAAGCCACCGTGAATGACCGAGCCGACGCCGCCCGATCCGCCCGCCACGAAGCCGCCGATCGTCGCCGTGCGCTTGGTGGACGGATGCATCCTCAGCTCCCAGCCGTGGGGCTGCAGCTCGGCATCGATCGTGTTCAGCTTTGCGCCAGCGCCGACCCGGATCAGGCCCGGCTTGACCCATTTGGTACTGTCGAGCGCCAGAACGTCGAGCAGCACACCGCCGCGCAGCGGCACGGCTTGGCCGTAATTGCCGGTGCCACCCGCGCGCACCGTGATCGGAATGCGATGCCGAGCACAGGCGGCGGCAACGCGGACGACGTCGGCTTCGTCCCGCGGCGAGGCGACGAGATCGGCCGACATGCCGTTCAATCGCTCGTTCAGCACCGGGCTGTACCAGAAGAAATCGCGCGAGCGCCGGCGCACGACCTTGGGATCGGTAACGACAGGTACGTCACCGAGATCGTCGATGAGTCGCGCGAGGGTGTCGGACGAAAGCTCGTTCATGGCATGATCTTCGCTGCTTGCTGCCCGCCTTCGCCGAGCCCCGCGACGATCGTCTGCGAGCTCAGGACGAAGCCGAAGCATTGGCGCACATTGTAGAGGGTCGCCGCGAGGCAATAGTCCGGCGATGTGGTGGCCACGCAATCTTCCAACAGCAGGCAGTCATAGCCGCGGAAGTTGGCGTCCTGCAGCGTGCACAACACGCACTGGTCGGCATTGACGCCGGCGAACATCAGCGTGGTGACGCCGAGATTGCGCAGAATGCTGTCGAGCTCGGTGTCCTGGAAACCAGACATCCGATACTTCGCAACCTGGATATCGGACGGATCGGTCTCGAGCTCATCGACAATCGCGGCCGACCAGCTTCCGCGCTCGAGCACCTTTGCGCCGGAGCCAGGCAACGGATCGCCGAGACCGACGCCGCGGCCATCGGGGTTATAAACGTGCAGAAGCGCCGGGCTGAGATTGAGCCGGTCGGGCCGGTTGCCCCAGTTGACCCAGATCACCGGCACATCATGTTTGCGCAGCAGTGGGAGCAGCCGGCGCAGCGGGGCGATCGGCCGCCGCGCCGGGGCGACATCCACGCCGATATGCGCCAGCCAGCCGTTCGGGTGGCAGAAGTCGTTCTGCATATCGACCACGATCATCGCCGTGCGCGCGAGATCGATGGTGATCAGCTTGCCGTCGGCCTGCAGTGTCACCGGTTTCGGTGGAATCGGATCGCGCACCAGGTCGGCGCGAGCCGCTGACACGCACCAGCGATTGCGCTCGCTCGATCCGAGCGGCCGCAAAGCTCCGTCCTCGCTGGCACGATGTGAGGCCGAACTCATCGGCTATTGCCCCTGCAGGATGCGGATGTCGTCGGCTTCGAACTCGACGCGCTCGCCGCCGCGGATCAGCTCGGCGAAATCTTCATTCGGCGTCATCACCGTGAGCGTATAGAGCTTGCCGGTGCCGGTGTTCTCGATCACATGCTCGGAACCCGGATGCAGCAGCAGCGAGTCGCCCTTCTTGATCGCCACGGTCTTGCCGTCGCAATGCGCAACGCCCTCCCCGTGCAGGACGTGGAAGAATTCATGCGCCCCGCTATGCTCGTTCGGCGGCGTGGCGCCGCCGACCTTGAATATCTCGATGACGAAGACGTTGTCGATCCGGTCGGTCTCCTGATCGAACAGCATCACGAAGTAATTGGTGTCCTTCGGTGAAATCCGGAAAGCTGTCGCCTGCGCAAGGTCTACGGCACTGAATGCCACGTGTTCAATCTCCTTCTGGTCATCCGCGCCGCGATCCATCGAACGCCGTATGGGCCGTGATGCGCGACAATGGATAACGGCTGATCTCCTCGATCAGCTTGATAAGCCGAGCAGCAGAGCGCTCGACGACCAGCCGGCCAAGCTCGGTAGTCGCCTTGGTGGCGTCGCCGCAGGCGCCCTTTGGATGCAGGTCCTGCGCCTGCCAGCCGAACTTGGCGCCGGCTTCTGGACCGAGCATTTGCGACTCGCGTTCGATCTCGACCGACAGCGGGACGAAGTGTTCAGCATGATTCATCTCTACGAGCTCGGGATACAGATGCAGCATCACGCTGGTCTCGCTCTGACCGCCATGAATGCCATGCCGATTTTCCTCGGGCGGAAACAGGGCATCCAGGTCGATCAGCCGCGGCCACATCACGCTGACGGCGAACATACCGAGCTTGACGCGCAAATCGCGGCAGACGATCTCGAGTAACTGCGGCTGACCGCCATGCGAATTCAGGAACAGAATCTTGCGGACGCCAGCCCGATGGACGCACTCGCCCAGTTCGTACCAGACGCGCCCGAGTGTTTCGTGCGACAATGTCAGCGTGCCGGGAAATGCCAGATGCTCGTCGGATTTGCCGACCGGCATCATCGGCAAGACCAGCGCCATCAAATCCGGCGGCATCAGCTCAACTGCTCGGGCCATGATGCCCGCATTGATGGCGGCATCGACCCTAACGGGCAGATGCGGCCCATGCTGCTCGACGGCGCCCACGGGCAGGATCGCGACCACGCTCTCCGCGTCGAGTTCGGCGAAATCCTTCGTGCTCAGATCCCACCACCAATGCGACTTCAGCACCATTCTTTCATTCGGCTCCCACGGCTGGCTGCGCCGGAGGCCTGCAAAAGAGTCCGGCGCGGATTGCCTGCTATTCAGGCTTGCGATTGTGCACGCGCCGCCATCACTTGAAAGCGCTTTAATTCGGCAAGTCCGTTGCCTTTTGGGCAACGCGAGGTCATCTGCTCCGAAGGCACAACCGGGTAGAAGGGAAATGCTTCACGGTCGGCTGTTGAACTATATCGACGAGGTTGCGCGGACGGGCTCGATCCGCAAGGCTGCCAATCATTTGAACGTCGCGGCTTCCGCCATCAGCCGCCAGATCCTGGCTCTGGAAAGCCAATTGGGCACGCCAATTTTTCAACGGCTGCCAAAGAAACTGGTCCTGACCGCTGCAGGAGAAGTTCTGATCGGCCACGTCAGGCAGACCCTGAAAGAACTGACGCGCGCGCAAACCAAGATCGAGGAGCTCAAGGGGCTGCGGCGCGGCGAGATCACCATGGCGATGATGAGCGGGCTCGCGTCGAACCTGGTCCCTGGAACGGTAAAGGCGTTCCGGATCGCCAATCCAAGGGTCAAGCTCAATCTGACGCTGTTCAACACGGGCGAGGAGATTCAGTTCGCTGTCGCCAACGGCGAAGCCGATCTCGGTATCGGATTCGACTTTACCAAGGACGGCAATCTGAAGGTCCTGGCGCGCGCCGGCGCCAAGCTCGGTGCCGTCATGGCGCCGAACCATCCGCTTGCGAAGCGAACCGGTATCCGGCTGAGCGACTGCATCGACTATCCACTTGTCGTTGCCGACGACACGAGCGCGATCAGGCCTTACTTGAACACCGCGTTTACGCGCGTCTCACTGGATCTGCAGCCAATCATCGAGACCAATGCCATCGAGATCATGAGGCACTCCGCGATGGTCGACAACGGGATCACCTTTCTCACGCCGTTCGATATCGAGTTTGAGCGGCGGGCGGGACGCCTCGTCTACCTGCCGGTCCGCGAACTGTCGCACGAATCCCAGACCTTGATGCTGATCGGTCACGAACGGGGAACCAGCGCGATCGCAAGCGTGCTGGCGGAATTGCTCAAGACGATGATGCGCGAGGCGAGCGGATGAAGGCTGTCTACGCCGGCCCATCGAGGACGAATTGGTCCTATCGGCCGCCCTACAGCGCAAAGTGCGGCTGGTCTTGCCGCGAGACACCCGCACTTCGTTCGCTGACTTGTCGCCCGCCCGACGGTTAAGCCTTATTTTGGAACGGTGCCCTCGACCCCTTCAACGTACCAATTGAGCGAGCTGAAAGTGGCCTCGGACATCTTGCCGCCGGCGGGAACCATTTCCTTGCCGGTGTTGTCCTTGATCGGTCCGGCAAATGGATTAAGCGGGCCCGCGATGATCGCCGCCTTCTTTTCCTCAAACACCTTCACAACTTCTGGCGGGATATCGGGATTGAGCGGAGCCATCACCACCAATCCTTCCTTGAGACCCCAGCGGATGCGCCGATTACCGGTCCAGGTGCCATCGAGCACCTTCTTGGTCTCGTCGATGTAATAACCGCTCCAGTCCTCCGTCGAGCCAGAGAGCTGGGCTTTCTTGCCGAAGCTCGACATATCGGCATCGATGCTGAACGCATAGGTGCCCTTCTCCTGCGCTGCCTGGATCGAGGCCGGCGAGTCCGTGTTCTGGGCAACGTTGTCCGCACCCTGCGCAATCAACGTGTCTGCCGCCTGGCGCTCCTTGCCGGGATCATACCAGGTGTTGACCCAGATCGGCTTTACCTTGATCTTCGGATTCACGGCTTGAGCACCAAGGGCCATCGCGTTGATATTGCGCATGACGCTCGGGATCGGGAACGAACCGATGAAGCCAAGCGTGTTCGTCTTCGTCATAAGCCCGGCGATCGTGCCGATCAGGTAGAAGCCTTCCTCGAAGCGGGGCTCGTAGACCGTGATATTGGCCGCCGTCTTGAAGCCGTTGACGTGCTCGAACTTGACGTCCGGAAACAGCTTGGCGACCTTCTGAAGCGGCTCCATGTAGCCGAACGAAGTTGCAAAGATCAGCTTGTTGCCGTCGGCTGCGAGCTGACGGAAGACGCGTTCGGAATCCGCGGTTTCCGGGACGTTTTCCACGAAGGTGGTCTTGATCGCAGAGCCCATCGCCTTCTCAAGCGCCAGCCGGGCCAGATCGTGCTGCTGCGTCCAGCCTCCGTCGCTACGCGGTCCCAAATAGACGAAAGCGACCTTCAGCGGCTCGGCAGCCGGAGCCGCGACCGGCGCGGCCATCGCCAAACCCACCGCGGTGGCCATGGACCACATTTTCAAGAACGTTCTTCGTTGCATAACGCCTACCTTTGTCTGGAGCTTGAATTGCTGAAGCCGCACCGCGAGGCCCCTGATCACGCGGCCGAATGGAAACTCCGGCCAAGGGAAGCCGGTTGATTCAACAAGATGGTCTTGGGATCGCGGCAGATGATCACCAGCACGATGATCGTCGCCGCGTAAGGCAGCATCGACAGGAACTCGGTCGGGATCGGCAGACCGAAGCCCTGCGCGAACAGTTGGAATTGCGTGACACCACCAAAGAGATACGCACCGACAACGATGCGTGTCGGCTTCCACGTGCCGAAAACCACGAGCGCAAGCGCGATCCAGCCCTTGCCGGCAGACATGCCCTCGACCCACATCGGGGTCTGGACCAGCGACAGATACGCACCCGCGATGCCAGCCATCGCCCCGCCGAACATCACAGCCAGGTAGCGGGTCTTCAGGACGGACTTGCCGATCGAATGCGCGACGATCGGCGACTCGCCGATCGCCCGCAGCGTCAGGCCGGTGCGCGACTTCGTCAGAAACCACTGCACACCGACGAACAGTGCAATGGAGAGATAGACCATGATGTCGTAGTGAAACAGGAGATCGCCCACCACGGGAATGGCGGTCAGCCCGGGAATGGTGATCGGCGTCAGCCGGTTCACCGGCAGGCCGGCGTAGTTGTAGCCAACGAAGGCCGACAGGCCGATGCCGAACAAGGTGAGCGCGAGGCCGGTGGCGACCTGATTGGTCTGCAGGTTGAGCGTGAGAAAGCCGAAAAGCAGGGACAACGCGACAGCGGCGCAGGCCGCAGCGAGGAAACCAAGCGCAGCGCTGCCGGTCGCATATGTCGTGGCGAAGCCGGTCACCGCACCGATCAGCATCATGCCCTCGATGCCGAGATTGAGGACGCCGGACCGTTCGACGACGGTTTCGCCAAGAGCCGCGTAGATCAGCGGCGTGGCCGCGACCACGGTGCTGGCGATCATCGGGACAATGGGATTCATGCGGCGGTCTCCGCCTGTACCGGTGGTTTCAAGGTATTGGCCTCGACCGGCGCAACGCGTTTCAGCCGGAACGTGATGAACAAATCGGCGGCCAGGAGGTAGAACAGCAACAAGCCTTGGAAGAGCCCGGTGATCGCGGACGGCAAGCCCATGCCCATCTGCGCCGCCTCGCCGCCGAGATAAAGCAGCGACATGAGCAGCGCGCCGAACACGACGCCGATCGGATGCAGCCGGCCGATCCAGGCCACGATGATGGCGGCGAAGCCGTAGCCGGGCGATATCTGCTGTTGCAGCCGGCCGATGGGACCGGCGACTTCGCACACGCCGGCGAGCCCGGCGGTGGCGCCACAGATCATCAGCGCAATCCAGATGTTGCGCTTTTCCGAGAAGCCGGCATAGGCCGCCGCGGCAGGAGCCAGCCCCGCGACCTGCATCCGGAAGCCGGCAAAGGTCTTCTGCGAGAATATCCAGGCCACCAGTGCCAGCCCGAGCGCATAGACAATGCCCCAGGTCACCCGTGTTCCGCTGATGAGGATCGACATCGTCTCGGCATCGCCGAAGCCTTGCGACTGCGGATAGTTCAGCCCCTGCGGATCGCGCCATGGCCCGTGCACGAGCCACGACAGCACCAACTGGGAAATGTAGACCAGCATCAACGTGACGAGAATTTCGTTGGTGTTGAACCGGGTTCGAAGAAAGGCGGGAATCGCGGCCCAGGCCATCCCGCCGAGCACTCCGGCCAGTAGCATCAATGGCATCGCAAACGCAGATTCGCTGTCGCCGAACCAGAGTGCGACGCCGCCGCCGGCGATCGCTCCCATGGTGAGCTGTCCTTCGGCGCCGATGTTCCAGACATTGGCTCTGAAGCCCAAGGCGAGACCCAATCCGCAGAGCAGCAAGGGCGTCGTTTTCAGGAGCAATTCCCCGATGCCGTAGGTGGTCGACACCGGCTTGACGAAGAACAGATAGAACGCCTCCACCGGATCCTTGCCCAAGACCTTGAACAGCACGAATCCGGTTACGAGCATACCGACCGCCGCCAACAGCGGCGAAGCGACGCTCATGATGGACGACGGCGTCGCGCGCCGCTCAAGCTTGAGCATTGGCCGTCTCCAGATGTGCGTTTGCGGAAGCTGCTTGGCTCTCCGCCCGATCGCCGAACTTGCCGCTCATCCATGTCCCGATCTGCTCGATCGATGTCTCCGCGGGCTTGACCGGCGGCGAAAGACGTCCATCGGCGATCACCGCGAGGCGATCGCTGATGGCGAAGAGCTCATCCAGTTCCTCTGAAATCACCAGAATCGCGACGCCCTGATCGCGCAGATCGATCAGGGCCTGCCTGATCAATTGCGCCGCGCCGACATCCACGCCCCAGGTCGGTTGCGCCACGATCATCATCTTGGGCTGCAGCATCGTCTCCCTGCCGACGATGAATTTCTGAAGATTGCCGCCGGACAGGCTAGGGTCTGTTGGGATTCAGGATTCTCATTCGTGCTTGGCTGTGATTCAAGCTTTGGATGGAACGATTCGTTTTG
>NZ_JBEGDB010000301.1:0-9336 GCF_043638955.1 Bradyrhizobium sp. 31Argb
TGACCCCATGGGGTCAGTCCGCTGACCCCGCAAACCTCTCACAGAGGCGCTCTTACACAAAACTTCTGACACTCCCCTGTCAATCGTCGGCGATGCCTCTTCGATCGGGCGCCAGCAACTGCAAGACGGCTCGATCCAGATCAACAACACGGCTGGCGCAACCAACACCGCCGCCGGCATTGCCGTCGAGCAGTCCATCAACATCCCGCCGACGCTGAGCAAGAATCAGGGCGAGCTCGTCAATATCTTTGTCGCGCGCGACCTGGACTTCTCGTCGGTCTACCGCGGATACGGTCTTGTTTTCACGGTCGGCCTGGTGGTCACGTTCTCAGGCCGATGCGCGCGGTTTGTTTGACGACGTCAGCAGGCGGAATGACAGTATCGATCGAAGCCGTTTCTTTCATAGAGAACTCCTCCGGGCTTTGCGGTTAATCGAACACCTATTCACCTCGGCCTTGCCGGCATGGCAGCCGCCTACCGGCAACTGGCCGAACAGGACGAGGGCGCCGATCTCAGCCGGGATGAGTGGCTCGGCCTGATGCTCGATCGCGAGGCCGCCATGCGCGCCGACCGGCGACTGACCAATCGCCTGGCTGCAGCAAAGTTACGCTTCCTCGATGCCTGTATCGAAGACATCGACTTCGCCTCCCGCCGCGGCCTTGACCGGCGTAATACCCTGCAGCTGGCGCAAGGCGCCTGGCAGAAAGCCCACGAAAACCTCATCGTCACCGGTCAGACCGGCACGGGCAAAACCTGGCTGGCGTGTGCCTTCGGACGCCAGGCCGCCAGGCTTGATCATTCCGTGCTCTATTTGCGTGTGCCGCCTCTGTTCGAAGACCTCGCCTTGGCTCGTCTCGACGGTCGCTTCCCGCCGCTCATCGACAAGCTTGCGCGGGTCCAGTTGCTCATTCTCGACGATTGGGGCACCCACACGCTCAATGATCAGCAGCGCCTCGATCTCCTGGAAATCTTCGAAGAGCGCTACTGGCGTAGATCGACCATGATCACCGCCCAGCTGCCCGTCGCCCAATGGCACGACATGATCGGTGAGCCCACCATCGCCGACGCCATCCTCGACCGCATCATCCACAACGCCCACCGCATTGTCCTCGAAGGCGACAGCATGCGAAGAAAAAAGCCACACGCCCCTTGACCGAGGCTGAAAACAGCGAAACGAATACCAATTGACTTCAACAACCAGGCAACCAAAAGCCAGCGCCGCCACGCTGTCCGCGATTTAGCGAAACTACTGTCCGTTAGTTAGCGAAATCCCTGTCCCGTTTTTGTGAAATACGCATCTTGACGGCGGCACACCGGATCAAGCCTACTTCAACCCGTCGCCAATCCCCATGGCGGCCTAACCCCGGCAGAGGCTCCACTTATCGACACGGAGATTCTGTTCAGACAACCGGGACCGGCTCTCCGAACAAGATTAAGATCTCCAGCACAGGTTTCATATCGAAGAAAGGGGACTTGGCCGATCCCGCAGCTCTCCCGGGCTCTTCGGCTGCGGCAACTCCACCCCTTCCCAGCCGCTACAGTGTGCTTCTGACGACGGTAGGGCGCACGGTGACGTAATCCTGCTCGAAAACCAATCGGTGGGCAATGATGGCGCGATGACTGTTGTCGCGCACCTCTCTGACAGCCCCTGGTTTCGTGCCTCGATCCGGGATTGCCGCCTCTCTGTTCAATCAGTAGTGGATCGTTTGATGGATAAGCCGGAGTTCCTCCCGCCTGAAAGCCTCGATAGCATTAACCTGACCGTCGATGTGGATGTCGGACGCTTGACCATGCCGCTCGGACAGCTTCGTGAACTCGCTGTGGGACAGGTCATCGATCTTGGCTTTGATGCAACCACTAACGTTTCTTTGCGCGTCAATGGCCAAGTAGTCGCGACGGGTGAGCTGGTGCGCATTGCTGAGCGGACCGCGGTGCGCTTGCTGGAACTGCGCTTGCCCCGGCCGGAACGATGAACAAATTGCCCGATCCGGCGACGCTTGTCGTCCTGATGGGGGCCATCGCGGTCCTCCCTTTCGTTGCGATTACGGTAACGTCCTACGTAAAGCTTGTCGTTGTCTTTGGGTTGCTGCGCAACGCCCTCGGCGTTCAGAATATTCCACCGAACATGGCCTTGAACGCGATCGCTATCTTGCTTTCGGCCTACATCATGCAGCCAGTGGCGAAGAGCGCGTATCTGGCTCTGCGTGACAGGCCAATCGCGTACCAAACGTTCGGAGAATTAGTCGACACGATAGCGCTAGGTGCCGAGCCAGTTCGTGACTTCCTCGTGAAAAACACGTCCACGACAACACGTCATTTCTTCGTCAATACCACGCACAAGTTGTGGAGCAAGGACGACTCGGCTGTCGTGGTCGACAACGAGTTTTTGATCTTGATCCCGGCCTTCGTCACATCCGAACTGGAAGAGGCATTCAAGGTCGGATGCTTGCTGTTCCTGCCCTTCATCGTTATCGATCTCGTTATCTCCAACATTCTTCTGGCGATGGGCATGATGATGGTTTCACCAATGACGATATCTCTGCCATTCAAGCTGTTCTTGTTCGTTGCCGTGAACGGGTGGCAGCGCCTTATCCACGGCCTCGTCTTGTCCTACGCAGGACTGGCGTCTTGAATTCCGCCACGCTCGTCAACGTCGCCATTGAAGCGCTTACACTGTCGGTTGTGCTGTCCTTGCCGGCAGTCCTCGTCGCTACGATAGTGGGACTGATCATCAGTCTGATCCAGGCCATGACCCAGGTTCAAGAGCAGACACTTTCCTTCGCTGTGAAGCTGATAAGCGTAAATCTTGTGCTGGTCGCCACCGCGAGCTGGTTTGAGGAGCTTGGCCGGTATACGACGCGAATCTTCGACAAGATCGGCGCAGTGTAGGCGTCGGAGCTTGAGCGGGTCGTCGATTGTCCATCGCGTGCGGCATCTGCAGGAAGGACTGCGGCCGCTCTTCACCGTCCTGGTTGTCCTTTCATAATGCCACTTGATCCGGCTGAGATGCGTACCGCCCTCGTCGTTCTTGTGCTCGCGGTTGCACGCATAACGGGCATGATGCTGGTCGTCCCAGTCCTCGCGCGCAACATGCTGACAGGAATGGCACGCAACAGCGTGATCATCGCATTGTCGTTCCCTGTAATAGGACTCGCCTGGACAACGAGGCCTGAGGACCTCGACTTTGCCAGCCTGACGCTGATCCTGGGCCTCGGACTGAAGGAACTTCTGCTCGGTCTTGTGCTCGGCTTGCCAGTTGCTGCCGTCATATGGGGCGTGGAGGCGTGCGGCACGTTCATTGACAACCAAAGGGGTGCAACGATGGCCAGTCTGCTCGATCCGGCAAGCGGCAATCAAACATCGCCGCTTGGGACATTCCTGGGTGAGCTTTACCTCACATGGCTGTTCGTCACGGGAGGCTTCTCCAAGCTCCTGGAGGCACTCTATCGCTCGCATGAAATCTGGCCTGTGTGGACCTTTCGTCCGACAATTGGTCCAGCATTCGTCGGGGCGGTGCTGAGCCTCGCAGACCTCGTCATGCTGTTGACATTGCTCCTCGCCGGTCCAGCCATCGTCGCCATGTTCTTGAGCGAGTTGGGCCTGGCGCTAATTGGTCGGTTCGCGCCGCAATTGCAGGTCTTCTATGTCGCTATGCCGATCAAAAGCGTGGTTGGTTTGCTGCTGCTGATCCTGTCGCTCGCGACCGTTTTGGCCCATGCCGGCGATCACGGGCTATCGCCTGTCGCATTTGTTCGCCGCATCGCCATGTGACTGTTCATGTCAGCTGGTAAGAGCGAAAAGCCGACCCGTCAAAGGCTGCGCGAGCTGCGCAAGAGAGGACAGGTCGCTCAGAGCAGGGAGGTTGTCTCGGCGGTGCTGACCATTGGTTTCTTCGCCTTGCTAGTTGCCTCTTTGCCTCGCCTGGTGGATCGACTTGAGGCAGCGCTCCTGTTACCCATCGCGTATTTGAAAAATGAGAACTTTGTCGTTGTCGCGCTGCAACTCTTCGGATCGTATAGCCGTGAGATACAGAGTCTGACAATGCCGTTTCTCGGCGTCGTCCTGCTCGGCGGTGTGGGCGCCCACGTGTTGCAGACTGGAGTGCTTTTCTCGCCCTCAGCAGCCGCGCCATCGCTCATGAAGCTGAACCCAAGTGAGAACATCAGCAGGATATTCTCGTCGCAGAGCCTCCTCCAGCTGATCCGGTCAGTCGTGCAGGTGCTGTTGCTCGGTCTCGTTCTTCTACTTGTGGTTCGCGCAGGCGTAAGTTCCCTTGTATGGATCCCAACCTGCGGAGTATCCTGCTTGGCTTTGCTGACGGGTAACCTCTTATTCTATGTCGCGGTCTGTGCGGGGTCGATCCATCTTGTCGTGGCAATTGCGGACTTCGGGTTCCAGCGGTGGCAGTTCGAGAAGAGGAATATGATGTCGCTGGAAGAAGTGAAGCGAGAATACAAGGAAAACGAAGGCGATCCCTTGATCAAAAGTCGCCGCAAGCAACTTCGTTCGCAATTAATGGCCAAGGATCCTATTGCGCTATCGCGTAGTGCGACCTTGTTGATCTCCAATCCCACGCATATTGCAGTGGCAGTTTACTACGATGGGCAAGAGATTCCGCTACCCGTGATTGACGCTATCGGCACCGATCTCGTCGCACAGCAAATGATCGCGGCCGCCGCCGCCGCCGGCGTGCCGGTGATGCGAAATGTTCCGCTGGCGCGTGCGCTCCTGGAAGACGGTCTGGTAGATGAATATATCCCGTCACACTTGATTGAACCTATCGCAGAGGTATTGCGAGCGCTCGGGAATCTTGCGACCGAGACTGGTGGTGGTCGGCTCTGATTTCGTGAGGTCAGTTGCGAGCTTCGGAATAGTCACCATGGTGCGAATGAATCAGACCCCTTGGGGCCACCTGCGACGCCATCCTGACAGAACCGAGTAGTTTGTCGTGAATTGTTCGGCGACATTCACTCCCTTTTGCAGATCGACATGCCCGGCGGCTGCTTGCCCGCATACGTGATCATGCCTCATGAAACCTCGTCGTTTGGCGAGAAGGTCTGGCCAAGTTGCAAGATGCGCCTTCGGATCGCTATTGGATGCCCCCTAGCTAGGATGTGGGCAATTTAAGGCCGGGGCAGGTAGTGGCGGGTGGAACGAGAGGCGTCCGGAGAATGCCACGCGTTTCACATCCACGATATGTCGGTGTTGCGAACTCCCGCCCTCATCAGCTTTCAGGGAAAGCTCAAAATAATCGTGTTGGCCGAGATCGACTTGAACGGTAGCCACGCTTGCGCCGGGACGAGCGGCCCTATCATTCGTGCCGATGCACCCATAATGACTCAATATTTTGCACGCCGCTGACTCTCGGGTACCGAGGACAGGGGCCGTCCAGTACTCCTGGATGCCGATGTTGTTCTCGGCGTCGTTCGGTCGGGATAACGAGCATCTTGTGCAAGACGCTGTTTGTCCCAGCCCTGGCGTCGAGCCGCCGATCTGGCGGTCGACGTTCTCGAGTGGTTTGCACCAGTTAGCGGCATGGTGCGGTCGGACCTGGGTTGCATCGGCATGGAGTTGGTGAGGAAGCAAACGTGGATCTAGATGAAACGATACAAGAGTCCCGACAAACGATCGAGCAAATGGACAGCCTTCTGAGGAGGGCGGGCGCTCAACTTGAGTGGCTGGCTCAACTATCGGACACCGGGGCGGCCGGCCCGGATTCTCCTCCTGCGAGTAGCGGCGATTGCGACGGGGGCTCTGACGCAACTTATTTATGCGAGCGGGCCGCCCCAGGCGATATTTTGCCTTCACCCGAAACGACTTTGCATCTTTCATGGTTCGGACGAAGGGTGTGATATGGCGAGCGGGGTCGAGCAAGACCTGTTGAGCGATCCTGAGGCGGCCGATGCGATGGACGGTGGAGCCTTGTCGTGCCTCGCGCCAGACCTCATGGCGGGGCGCGCGACGTTAGGCGATGTCGTTGGCATTACAGACGAAGAGCTTGAGGCGCTATATGCGCTGGGTTACCGCTATTACTGTTGCGGCAAATATGAGCACGCGCTGAGTTTCTTTCGCTTTCTATGCTTGCATCGACACACCGACGCGCGATCCTGGCTCAGCCTGGCTGCTGCCAGTCAGATGCTTGAGGATGCAGAGGGTGCGGTGCAGGCTTACAGGTTGGCTGCGCTCCTGACCAGCGAGGACCCGCAGATGCCGCTTCGTGCTGCAGAATGTTTCGTCAAACTGGGGCGGCCGGCAGCAGCCATCGTCGCGCTCGGTGATGTCCTGACACTCAGCGCCGGAAATCCCGAGTTCGACATGTTCGCCTGGCGCGCGCGACGGATGCTCGACCGCCTGAAACCAGAAAGGAGCTCAAATGGTGCATAGCTTGATCGTAACCGGTTCGACCAGTGGGGCGCAGTACGAATACGAAGCAGGGGCACCGCTTGTACCCGGTCGCTCCTTGATTGCTCGTTCAGGCGCGCTCCATACGACAGCAGTCGGCAATTTGCCGCCAGCATTCTCCCGCGAAATCGTCGCATCGGGGTCGATTCCGAAGCTGGCGGTGCCGCGCGGGCTCGACCCGATCGAACTTGCTAACAATCTGCTGGCAGTGAGGATCAAAATGACTGACCGGCTAATTGCGAGCGGGATGGCGGATGTTCGACACGAAGGCGAACTGCTAAGGCAGCAGCACGAGACGATCGGCAACAAGATTATCGAAGCCGCAAACGCCATGGCGAAAGCGAAAAAGAGCTCACGCATAATGAAGTTCCTCGGGTGGCTCGCGGTCGGGCTCTCGGTCGCGGCTGCCGTGGTCACTGGCGGCACTCTTGCTACAGTTGCCGCAGCAGTTACAGTTGGCGTTGCGGTGCTCAACGAAACGGGAGTCGTCGACAAGATGACCCAGGCGATTGCCAAGCGTCTCATGAAAGATGGCAACATGGATGCGGCCCAGGCGAACAAAGTGGCTATCGGCATCACGATGGGCATCATATTGTCCGTTACCGTGCTGACGGCAGGCGCCGGGCTTATGGATGCAGGTGCGAATGGAGCCCGCGCGGCCGCGATGTGGAGCCGCCTTGGTGAGGCCGGCGCGTCGACTCTCCGTGGACTTGCCTCCCTCGCAAAGCAACCGGGCTCGTTGGCAACCGTCCTCGCAAGGGCCATGAATCAAGCCGCTTCCACGATCGCGGAGACAACCTCGAACGCTACCAGGATTGCTCAGATCAGCCAGAGGGTTTCGACTGCCGCTTGCGTTGGTGAGGCAGTTGCTTCGTTAGGCGAGGCCGCTGTGGGCATCGCGAATGGGGTTCAGCAGAAGGAGGCCGCGGACACTCAAGCGGACGCGTTGGACATAAGGAAGCGGATTACTTGGATGAAAGAGCTGCAAAACAACGAGATGGACTTCATCAAGCAGCTCGTCCTCGACCAAAAGGCGACCACGCAGAGGATTGCCGAGGCTATCGAGAGCCGCAGTGCCAGCGATGCGTCTCTCATCCGTGCCTTCGCCTGATCACTTCTAACAGCCTTCTCTTGCGAGCGTAAGGAGCGCATTCATGCTAAGTGCTGTCGAGCCTGTAAAAATTGCCGGCGTTGATCCATTGGACACTTCCGCGCAGCTTTCGCCGAGTGCGCCCTCTGTCTCCCTCCGCGGCGCCCGCGTACCAGAGGCGACCACTACTCAGTCGCTTGCCCAGAGTAATAACGGCGCGTCAAATTTTGCTCTGCTTGGAAACTCGGGGTCTCCTGAGCTGGTTACTCAGCAGACGCTTTCAGGTATTGCGCCCAAGCTCAAGGACTTTGCGACGGGAAGCAACATGTCGGCAGTCGCGGCACTCATTGTTCGTCTCAATTCTGAGCTTCGCAAAGCGGCAAGAGAGGACATGTGGGCTGCGGTCGGTGCCGATATCGCTGCGCAGGACGCGGCTGCCAAGTCGATTCGAAGCTCAGGGCTCTACCAGTTGTTTGGCTCAATCGTCGCATCGTGTGGCGCTATCGCCGGCGCCGGCATGAACCTCAAGGGTGCTCGCCAGAGTCAATTGCGATTCGAAAGTCATGCACCCAAGGCCTCGTCTGGCCTTGGCGCCCACACTCCTGATGGCATGGCGTTGCTCGGACTTCTCCGTGGCGTGCATCAGCGGCTACAGCTCCTCCCCTTCCCGCTGCGGACCATGCCCTCCGTAAAGGTCCCGGAGATCTCCCGGTTCCCGTGCAAGGAGCGTCCACACATGCCAGGGTCTACGACCACGCCGGACCATTTTGACGTTACGCGCATCGCTCACGCGCAAACCGCAGCCGCACAGGCGACCATGAAATGGGGGGGCATCGCTGCCATTACAACGGAAACGTCCAAGATCGCCGGGGCCGGCATGAACATGGCGTCCACTCAATGTCAGGAAGAAAAAGCGAAGCATGACGCGGATAGCACCAAGGCGAAGGCCCACGCGGAGGACGAAAGGCAATTCATCGATTACTATCAGACACAGATTCAGGACATGCTGAGCAAGCTTGCGGAGATGCGTAGTGCAGATAGCGAGACGAGGAGCAAACTCGTCAACATGGCATGAGTGCAACCCATCGTTTGAACAAACGATGTTTAGACCGGAAGGAAGGTAGAAAATGATGATTGGAAACGGCAGCGCGCCGTCCTACAGTGCGGACTATGCCATCACAGATGGGCAGTCGCTATATTCGACCATGATGCTGCTCATGATGGAGCGACACGGCATCTACGAGACGCAGCTCCGGGATAGTTATGCTAGCATGCAGGCGCGTAACGATCTTTTGAAAGACATGACTAGCGCATTGGCGACAATGCGGGCCGAAAGGCCAAATGACGAGAAGACTGTCTGGGGGTACGGCGACTTTATCGATTCGCGGGGCAAGACCCATAGCGTTTATAAGTTCATGCAGGAGAATGGCATCGCCATCGAGACGGTCAATAACGACGTGTGGGGCATACAGGCGGAGTTCGACGCCGCGATCAACAATCTTAAAGCGGCGATTGATAGCGCCAACAGCGAAGGGCAAATGGCAGTTATTTCGTTGCAAGGGCTTCTGGATAAGATCAATCAGGTCATTGAATTGACATCTAATGTTCTGTCGAAAGAGGAAAAGGACAAGGAGGCCGTCATTGGCAATATTCGGTAAAGAGTTGGCTCCGGAATTCCGGACAGGGCGACAAGTGGGGTTTCTGCCTGACGGTGGGCACGATTGCCCCGCGAATCAGGAGAGACGATGAGCAGAGGAACCCGTCGGCACTGAAATGGACCCGCGGAGCGGGACCGCTTGAACCGGTTTGTTAGTTGGAAACTGACCGCTCCTGATCCCTTTCTA
>NZ_JBEGDB010000302.1:0-9319 GCF_043638955.1 Bradyrhizobium sp. 31Argb
TGCCTGCGTCCACGATCTTCGAATCATGGTTGCCCATGGATTCAGAATCCTCAGTCAATTACAACTGTAATGCTAGTGCGTCCACAACCTCCGCATTCATGGAGCGACCGTGCTCTCCGGCAAGCTCGGAGAGTGTATCGCGCATGCCAGGGGGCAGCCTGACGATAAATTGATCGGCCCCCTGCCGGGCCGCGTCTTGCTGACGGTCTTTTTCTTGGCCATTCGCAACCTCTCAATCGCACAGTGCGATATCGCACTTGCGAATCTGCTGCGCTGATCGCGTGGGAATGGCTTCAGCGAGAGACCGACATATTCGCGACCTTCGACGTCTTGCACTATCGACCGAAGGAACACCCCAACATGGTGCGCGTGATCGATGAAAAGACGAACGCGCAAAGCTGGGTTCCTTTGCTCGATGACGCTGGTGTCGCTCTCTATCCAGAGCTGATGGACGAACTCGATGCTATCAAGCGCGAGCGCATCGGCGGCCTCATGCTGCGGCGGGACTGGGGTGAACGCGGCCCGTGGCCGACATGGCCAAAGCCTGACATGCCAGACTTCACGCACATGAGCCGAAAGGTGAAAGAGGTCATCCGGGCCGCCAATCTGCGCGACGAGCTATCATTCGCCTCGTTCAGGCACGGTGGCCTAACCGAGACCGGCGCCGAACTGACCGATCGCGAGATCTTGGCGCAGAGCAGGCATACCACGGTCAAGGTGTTGCCGAAGTACGTCAAGCGCACGACGCAGATCGCCACCGGCACCAAGAAGCGACGCGCCGTGCGAACGAAAGCCGGACATTTGTCCGAATGAGCATCAGCCAGCTTGTCCGAATGAAAAATTGGGAGTGTCGTAAGTGACTGAAAACATTGGAGCGGGTGAAGGGAATCGAACCCTCGTATTCAGCTTGGAAGGCTGCTGCTCTACCATTGAGCTACACCCGCGTCGGGATGATCCACTATCATGCCGGGAGGGCAGCCTCAACCGCCCTGAGTCGTTACGAACAGCCGGGTTCCAGCCGATCCGCCTTCAGGCCTTAACAGGGGCGGAGTGGCTGCCTATATTGCGTGTCCCATCAACAAAGAAAGGAGGTGATCCAGTGTCTTATCTCAAGCGCTGTCACCTCGCTGGGATCGCCCGCTAAGCAGTCCAAAGCTTGGCATCGGGGCGCTCTCAGCCCTGGACCAGCGAGCACGAGAATCGGGCGCGGCGGGAGCGATTCCGCCGCGTCTTTATTGTTGGGCCGACGCAGATGGGGAATTGCTCGGGACGCCATCAAGCCTGGAATCGGGCGACGTCGTCAAACCGTAATATTGCATGAATACTCATTGAGACCCGTCGGCTGGCATGCACGCCGACGCCTGAAATTACCGTCAACGAGCAGATCGTGGAGTTCTTGGAGGCCGACACCGCAGTCCTGATCCATTGCACGGTCGGACAGTGGTGATGCGTTCGCAGACCAAAGCTGTAACTGAACCTGATCGCCTCGGATACGCGGCAGGTACCTCGGGTAGAGGACGGTTCCTGCTGTGGGCGACTCCTCTGACGGTCGCCGGTGCTATCGCCGCGACTGGACATCTGTTTGCCCAAACACTGTCCGCGAACACGGCAATCAGGTTCGATATTCCCTCACAGTCGTTGAGCGCGGCACTCAGTCGCTATGGCGACCTGACGGGTCGCGAGGCACTCTACGACACCAGTCTTGCTGCGGGCAGGGCCTCGGGTGAGGTGCTGGGTGTGTTGACACCCAATGAAGCGCTACAGCGGCTTCTGGCCGGGACCAATCTTTCGGCGCGGTTCCTTTCCGAGAACGCATTCGTCCTGATGCCCACGGCACCCAGCGCGCGGCAAGCAACAACGCAAGAGCCATCAGCGGCACACCGACGTTATTATGGTCTGATTCAGGAGACCGTGCTGGATGCGCTCTGTCAGTCGGCCGTCACCCGTCCTGGCCAGTACCGGATTGTGGTGGCGCTTTGGATCGGCTCGACGGGCAGAATCGAGAAATCCCAGCGCGTCGGCTCCGCCGGCAGCGGCACTATCGATCGGCAGATTGACGTAACCCTGGCGTCGGTGAGACTGCGGGAGCCGCCGCCGGCAGATTTCGCGCAGCCCATATTGATTGTTCTCGTGCCGCAAGCGCCTGGCGTTACACCGGGCTGTGCCTCCGCTGACACTGCTGCGCGTCCCGGTGGAGAGACGCGATGAGCGACCAGGCCCTGGCGGGAATCCGTCGCTTGTTCGTCGAACGCTATGAGGATCTGAAGGAGCGCTTGACCAGATATCTGGGTTCGGCCGACCTCGCTGGCGACGCAATGCACGATACCTGGCTGCGCCTCGCGCTGACGGAATCGATCGGAGTCGTCCAAAGCCAGCAAAGCTACCTTTTCCGTGCAGCCTTGAATGCCGCCGCCGACCGCCGCCGCAACGACGGACGTCACCTGTCCGTGGCCGAGATCGACAGCCTGCTTGACGTGGCGGACGAAGCGCCGACGCCAGAGCAGATTGTGCTTGCGAGATCCGAGCTCGAGGCGTTCAAGGCCATGCTGGCGCAACTTCCTGCGCGCAGGCGTACGATCTTTCTGGCGGCACGACTGCACAATATTCCCCGTCAGGTCATCGCCGACCGTCTTGGCGTGTCACGGCGGCTGGTGGCGAAGGAGCTCCTCCTGGCTCACAAGGCGTTTGTCGAGCGCCTCAAGGAAATGAAGGGCTAGAGCATGATCCGGAAAAGTGGGAACCGGTTTTCCGTCGCGACAAACGCGAACGCGTTTGCGCGGAGATCATGCTCAAACAAAGAGATCTAGTGTGCGCATTTGCCATCCGAGAAGCGTCTTAAGAATGAGGTCGTCCGCAGTCTGGAAGGCGGACATGGCGACATCGATATCAAGGGACGCGCAGCTAGTATGAGCAACGCCCGTCATTTGGGCTCCGGCCTGAATGCCATCGAGGACGAGGCCATCGCGTGGGTGCAGAAGCTTGCGTCCGGCGAAGCGACGCGTGAGGACGTGGACGCATTGGCGCGATGGCGCGCGCAAAGCCCTGCGCGTGAGGCCGCCTTTATCGAGGCTAGTCGTGCATGGAGCAGCGCGGGCGCTGCGGCGCGCATGCTGCAAGGCGGCGGTCATGACATCTTCGCCGAACTCGATGCGCTCCGCCGGCAGCGCAAGAAAGTCAGCCGGCGCGTCATGTTGGGCGGCGGTGTGGCCGCGATCGCCGCGGCAACGGCATACGGCGCCGTCAGCCCGCCACTGGGGCTCTGGCCCTCATTGGCCGAACTGAAGGCCGACTACCACACCAGCACCGGCGAACAGAGCAGCGTAACGTTCGCAGACGACATCGCAATCAACCTCAACACACAGACCAGCCTGGCAATTCGATCCGCAGCCGGCGCGATGGATCGTGTCGAGCTGATCCTGGGTGAGGCCTCTTTCCTTGTTCCAGCACGGGCAAAACGATCGCTGGGCGTTTTTGCGGCGGGCGGTGAGACCGTCGCGGACGTTGGAAAATTCGATGTTCGCTACACCAGGGGCGGCGAACGGGCCTCGGTCAGCGTCACATGTTTCGAGGGCGCGGCGCGCATTCAGCATGGGGCAGAGGTCGCCGCTCTCAAGGCTGGAGAGCGCGTCCACTACGGTTCAAGAGGACTGAGCCCGATCGTCGCAATCGATCCAGTCGTTGCATCGGAATGGCAGCGGGGCATCGTCGAGTTTCGCGGGACCCCGCTCGCCGAGGCGGTCGAGGAAATCAACCGATACCGACCCGGCAGGATCATCTTGATGAACCAGGCGCTCGGGCAGAAGCAGCTCAGCGGTCGTTTTCGTATCGATCAGATGAATATGGTGCTGGAACAGCTCGAGTACGCATTTAACGCGAAGCTTCAGCGGTTCCCAGGCGGAATCGTGGTCCTGAGCTGAGCTTCGGCTGCGCCACCCGAGAGTCCTTCCAAAAAATAATTCGTGCGGGCGTGCTCAACGCCGCTGCAGAACCTGTCTTTACGGTGAGAGCCATTTCATTTCTGGCGTCGCCGCGACATGTGGCTGCGACGCTGGGAGCGTAGTCTTGTTCGCAGGAGCCTTCGATGCCGGTGCAAAGTGATGTCAGTTCCACCACCACCGCGCATCGGGATCGGCGCCGCTCCATCCTCCTTGCGGGCGTGAGCGCTGCGGCGCTGTTTCTGTCTGCGTCCGAGGCAATGGCCCGCCCCTTGGGCGGATCCGCGCCGACAGCGTCGGCTGCGGCGGTCGCAGCGGCGCAGTCAGCCGCAGAGGAGGCGGCGCGCGCTGCCATGGCCGCGAACGACTCGCTGCGACGCGCGACGCTTGCGATCCAGGCGCAGCAGGCGGTCCAGCAAGCCGCACGCGATGCCGCCCGGGCGGCGCAGCAGGCGAATGTTGTTCCCAACGGGCTCCGGCCGGGCGGTCTGCAGGTTGGCAGCGGGGTTATCGGCCCCAATGGGAGCGTGAACCAGAACCTTTGGAAGGGAGCCGACCTCCCGACCGAGCGTGCGGATGGTGATCGCGTCAGCGTCGACATCAGGCAACGCGAGCAGAAGGCGATCCTGAGCTGGGATACCTTCAACGTCGGCGCCAGAACAGACCTTCGTTTCGACCAGCAGGGCAACCGCAATTGGGTCGCGCTGAACCGTGTGCTCGGCGCGGATGCCAGGCCGAGCCAGATTCTCGGCAGCATCAAGGCCGACGGCTCCGTCTACGTCATCAACCAGAACGGCATCATCTTCGGCGGAACGTCCCAAGTGAATGTCGGTGCGCTGGTTGCGTCGACGGCGAAGCTCTCGAACGAGCAATTCCTCAACAACGGCATCTATTCGCGCTACGAGAACGGCACCCATTACCCGAGCTTCACGGATGCGGGCGGTGAGGTGAAGGTCGAGCCCGGCGCTCTCATCGAGACCAAGCCGCCAGCCAAGAACACGACCGGCGGCGGCTTCGTACTGCTATTGGGTGCGGCTGTGGAGAATGCCGGCCGGATCTCGTCGCCGCAGGGACAGGTGATGCTGGGGGCAGGCGACGATTTTCTCCTGCGCGCGGGCTATGGCACCGCCGCCAACCAGGCTTCGACGACGCGCGGCCATGAGATTGTGCCGCTCTTGCGTGCGGACAGTCTCAGTGGCGCGGTCACCAATTCCGGCTTGATCTACAGCCAGCAGGGCGACATCACGCTTGCCGGGCGCACCATCGTGCAGGACGGTGCGCTCGTGTCGACCACCTCCGTCAACACGCGCGGCACGATTCATCTCCTGAACGCCGTCTCCGATACCAACGGGAGCGTCACGCTCGGTGCCAACAGCCTGACCACCATCCTGCCCGAGCTCGACAGCGATGCGACCGCGCTCAACAGCCAACGCGATGCGTTCGTCACGGCAGTGCGCCCTGTCGGCTATGATCCGCAGTTCGACAATCTCTCCAAGCTGCCGGATCGCCTGGACCAGTCGCGTATCGAGATCGTGACCGGCGGCGACGTGGTCTTCAGAGGCGGCTCGATCACGCAGGCCCAGGGCGGGCAGGTGGCGGTTTCGGCGATCGGTCGCGTCTTTACCGGAAGCGGCGCCACCATCGATGTCTCCGGCACCCGCGGTGTGCTGCTGCCAATGTCGGCCAACAACATCGAGGTCAATATCCAGGGCAACGAACTGCGCGACAGTCCCGTCAATCGGGATCAGACCTATCTGAAGAACGCGGATGTCTGGATCGACCTGCGCGATCTCGTCCTGGTGCCCGCCGGAACCGGCGGTTATGCATCGGACCGCTACTACACGCCCGGGGGACTGCTGGAGGCCTCCGGTTATCTCGGCAATACCGCGCACAAGATTGGTGAATGGACCGCCGTCGGCGGAACCATCACCTTGTCGGCGCGGGACGTTGTGGCGCAGCAAGGCGCGATCTTCAACATCTCCGGCGGCTCCGTCACTTATGAGGGCGGCTATATCAGGACCAGCAATTTCGTCGGTGCGGACGGCCGGACCTACAACATCAACAATGCGCGCGCCGATATGCAGTTCACGGCGGTCGGCGGTAGCTTTGTGCGCAAGCATTACATACAGGGCCAGGTTGACGACGGGCTAACCGAGGTCTGGACCAGTCCGTTTGGCAAGGGACGCGTGAGCCAGCGCTGGGAGGATGGCTATACGGTCGGCCGCGACGCCGGCCAGCTCATTCTTTCGACGCCGACGTCGATCTTCGAAGGCACCATCCTCGCCGACATCGTCAAGGGTGAGCGCCAGACCGGGAAGCGGCCTTCCGGCGCCACCGACGGCTACAAGCTGGGCCAGAACACGGTAGCGCAAGCGGGAACGCTCGCGCTTGGGGATTACGGCAAGCCTGGCCAGAGCCCAGGCGCGCCGCTCGGTTTTGTCACCGATGTCAAATTTGACGATCATGTTCCCTCGCTCGCGAACGCGCTGTCGCCGAACGCGTCGGTGCCTGAGGACCGCGCCAATACCGCGTGGTTCGATACCAGGCAGCTCAACAGCTTCGGATTGGGCGGCTTGACGGTGACGACCGGCGGGCATGTCGCCATCGACGCTCCGCTGATACTGGCGCCGGGCGGTCAGATCACCGCTGCCGCACCGGTTATCGATGTCAACAGCACCGTCACCGTGCGCAGCGGCAATGTGTCCTTCAGCAATGTCGTCGACGTCGGCACCGGGACGCTGCCGACCATCGACGGCATGCTGGGCGTGCGGCTGAACCCGGGCGCCGTGATCGATACGCGCGGGCTGTGGACCAATGCACTCCTTGATCGCGGCAATCTGTCCGGTCTCGCTTTTGTCGACGGCGGCAATGTCTCGCTGAACTCGCCCCAATCCGTGAAGCTCTCCGCGGGCAGCCTGATCGATGCGTCTTCCGGCGGCGCCATCCTCATCAATGGCAAGATCACGGGCGGCAAGGGTGGAAATATCACCCTGATCGCGGATGTGGCGAACGGGTTCGATCTTCTTCCAGGCGATCCGCTGGTGCTCGAAGGCACCGTTCGATCGTACGGAATGACAAAGGGCGGCACGCTGACCATCAGCAGCGGCAGCGCCATCAATATTTCCGACCTGCCGTTGCTCGCGGATGGTTTGCTCCCCGCCGGACAGGCTACGACGACAGTTCTGTTTCTGGATTCCGCCCTGGTCATTCCGGCGGGGACGCAGATCCCGTTCACTTACAGCATGACTGTCAGGAAGGCGCTTCCTGGCGAAGCGCTGCAAATGGATCTGATGCCCGACTTCTCCAGGGGCGTAACCGTCGGCGCAAATTGGCAGGTGCCTGACAGCCTGGCCTACGTATACGACAGTAACTTCACTTATTACTCTCCGGGCACCCAGGTACCCGCGGGCACGCAACTGCTGGGATCAGCCGGGGACCTCACCGCGGGCTATGTTGTTCCGGCCGACGCCTTTCCAAATGGATTGGCCGTCACGCCGACCACTGTGACTTATGCAGCAGGATCTACTGCTGCAAAGGAGTTGAGCGTGCCGACAGGGACGCGGATTCCCGCCGGAACCGTCCTCGCGCAGACCGTTGCCATCAAGCCACCGCTCAATCTCGACCCCGGCATCTTCAAGAGCGGGTTTTCGAATTACGACATTTCGAGCCAGGTCGGCGTCGTGGTCAGCAAGAATACCCAGGTCGATGTGACGATGCCGGTCTACCGGACGACCGCGGCAAGCTATACGGTGCCGACCGGCAGTGACCCGGCCACCGCGCTCGAAGTCTGGACACCGCCGCTCTACCAGGAAAATGTCAGCACTGGGCAGCTTACGCAGCGCGCCGGCGGCAGCCTCAAGCTGACCACGGATCCCAACACGGCGAGCGGATCCGGGATCCTGATCGACACGGGTGCGGCCTTGCGTGTGGATCCGGGCCAGTCGGTCAGCATCGCGAGCACGGGCCAGGTCACCGTGGACGGCATGATCTCGGCGCCGGGCGGGGCGATCACGATCGATCTCACCTTGCAGTCTCAGACCGGCATCCCGGGCCAGTCGATCTGGATCGGCGACAACGCTGTTCTCGATGTGGCGGGGCGGTCGGTGACGGCCGTGGATCGCCAGGGCCGGCCCTATGGTGTTGTTTCCGACGGCGGTTCGATTGCCATCGGCGTCAGGTTCGACTCCAACGGTCAAGTCGATAACAATGGTTTCGTCGTGGTCCGGCCGGGAGCCGTGCTCGATGCTTCCGGTGCGAGTGCGGTGATCGCACCATACGGCGCGGTCGGAGGTGCCCCGACCGCGGTGGCGAGCAATGGCGGCAGCATCGCGCTCGCGTCCCGGCACGGAATCTTTCTGGACGGCACGGTGCGTGCGGCGACGGGCGGAGCGGGCGCCTCCGGCGGCACACTGTCGCTGTTGCTCGGTGAAAAGCCGGCGGGGGCCGATTGGGACCCGTCGGATGTCCAACTCGTACCGCGTCGTCTGATCATCACTCAGGACTACGTGCCGAGCGGCATGCGCGCCGATCTCAAGCCTGGAGAAGCCGATCCTACGCTGGGCTATGGGGTGGCGCGGATCAGCGCCAAACAGGTCGAGGCCGGCGGTTTCGACAGTCTTTCCCTGTGGTCATCGACCGCATTCGTGTTCGACGGTCCAGTATCGCTCAATCTGGGACGCAGCATCGTTTTCGACCGAGGCGTGCTGACGAGCAGCGACACCGCCAGCAGCGTGGCGCTGACGGCCCCCTACGTTCTACTGCGCGGGTATGCTTTTACGACCGGTCTGCCCGGGTCCAGCTTTTCCATATCGTCACCCTCCTCGCAGGCAACGACCGCAAAGCTCACGGTCTCGGCCGATTTGATCGACATCCAGAACTACGTCCAGTTCGGGGCGAGCGGTAAAATCGAGTCGAACAGCGGCGCGCAGGTGTTGTACGACATGGCTGGTTTCAGGGACATCGATCTCACCAGCCGTGGCGACATTCGGTTTGTGCGCAATACGGCGCAGACCAGCACCTTCCCCTCAGGGACGCGTACGACACTGCGGACGCCCGGCAACCTCACGCTCACGGCGGCCCAGCTCTATCCAACTACTGGCGCCCAGGCCGAGGTCTACGCTGCTTTCGATCCTTCGCTGCCCGACGCCAGACTCTCCATCAAACGCATCGACGATGCATTGCCGCAGACGCCGTTCTCGGCCTTCGGCAGCTTGTCGCTCTATGCCACCGTTATCGACCAGGGTGGCGTCATCCGCGCGCCGCTCGGCGACATCGTCCTTGGTGCCGACAGCAACAGCTTCGGCACCATTAGGCCGTGTGGACAGTTACCTTATCCAGAGCAGAGTGGCGGCAATGGCGACGACGGCGAAGTAGTTTCGCGCGGT
>NZ_JBEGDB010000303.1:0-9286 GCF_043638955.1 Bradyrhizobium sp. 31Argb
GCGAAACTACTTCGCCGTCGTCGCCATTGCCGCCACTCTGCTCTGGATAAGGTAACTGTCCACACGGCCTAGAGCATATTCGGTTCTGATTGAATCAGAACCGAAGCTCTAGATTCTTGTATTGACGCGTTTTCTTCACGCGAACCGGTGTCCACTTCGCTCGAAAACGCTCTAACGATTGCCGCTGGATATGCCCTGCGGCGTTACGTCACCGGTCGCATCGTTTGCGGCAGCAGGAAGGGAATGCCGCGGTCGGTATAGTCGATCGTGGCATCGACCTCGAAGATCGTGCGGATCGTCTCCGCGGTCATCGCCTCGCTGCGGCCGCCGTCGACGGCGAGCCGGCCGCGATGCAGGAGAACGAGGCGGTCGGCAAAGCGCATCGCGAGGTTGAGGTCGTGCAGGATCGCGATCACCGCGGTGCCGCTCTGCGCGCGACGGCGCGCGGTCTCGACCAGGTCGATCTGGTGCCTGAGGTCGAGGCTCGAGGTCGGCTCGTCCAGGAGCAACAGGCCGGGACCGTTCTGCGCTTCGCCGCAGGCGAGCTGCACCAGCACGCGGGCGAAATGCGCACGCTGCTGTTCGCCGCCCGACAGTGTCGGCAATTGGCGATGACGGAAGCCTCTCAGACCGACCTCGTCCAAGGCGGACTCGACCAGCGGCGCCGCCGTCGCGCGCGAACTGTCGCCCGCGCCCATATAGACGATTTCCTCCACCGTGAACGGGAAGGTGACGTTGACATGCTGCGACAGCATGGCGCGATGCCGCGCCAATTCGCGCGGCCGATAGGCGCGGAGCGCGCGCTGCTTCAGTTCGACCGTGCCGCGGGTCGGCGTGATGTCGCCGGACAGCATGCGCAGCAGCGTCGACTTGCCGGCACCGTTCGGGCCGACGATCGCGATCATCTCTCCTGGATTGACGCTGAGGTCGACGCCGTCGACCAGCGTGGCGCCGCCGACCACCACTGAGACCGAGCTCGCCTGCAGCATCGGAATCATAGCGAGACCAGGCTGCGCTGCCGCAGCAGGATGGCGAGGAAGAACGGCGCGCCGACCGCCGCCGTCAGGATGCCGATTGGCATTTCCGCTGGTGAGACGATTGTACGTGCCATCGTGTCTGCGCCGACCAGGAGCACGGCTCCGAGCAGCACGGAAGCAGGCAGCAGCAGCCGGTGCGCCGGCCCGATCGCGAGCCGGAGCAGATGCGGCACCACGATGCCGACAAAGCCGACGACGCCGCACACGGAGACCGCAACCCCGGTCATCGCTGAAACCAGGATGATGGAGATTCGTTTCAACCGCTCGACGTCGACGCCGCCGTGAAAGGCCTCGGCTTCACCGAGCACGAGGACATCGAGCCCGCGCGCGATCGACAGGCACGCGAGCAGCGCAACAGTGAGCACCGGCGCCAGCGTCGCGATCTTGCTCCAGGTCGCGCCGCTCATCGAGCCCAGCATCCAGAAAGTGATGTCGCGGAGCTGGCGGTCGTCGGCGACGAAGACCAGGAGCCCGATGCCGGCATTGGCGATCGCGGCGATCGCAATTCCTGCCAGCAGGAAGATCGCAATCGACGTCCGCCCGGCGCGGCTCGCGATGCTGTAGAGGATGATCGTCGTCACGAGCGAGCCGGCGAATGCCGCCAGCGGCAGCAATTGGTGCTGCATGAAGCGGACGCTCTCGCCGATGTGGCTGTCCGTGAAGACGATCGCGGCTGCTGCAGCAAAGGCGCCGCCGCTGGAGACGCCGACGAGCGCGGGATCGGCGAGAGGATTGCGGAACAGTCCCTGCATGATCGCGCCGGATGCCGCCAGGAGGCCGCCGACCATCGCGGCGGCGACGATCCGCGGAATCCGGATCGACCACAGCACGAGCTGGTCGCGCGCAACCAGCGGATTGGCCGCGCTGTCATTCCATAGGCCGAGCGCGGCAGGCAGGCGGGCGCGGGGAATTCCAGCCGCACCCAGCGTCACTGCAATGAGCGCAACGCCGACAAGCGCGGCGCAAAGGCAAAGCAGTGTCAGCGATGCGGGCGGGCGCAACGAGCGCTTGGTGCGAGGATCGGCAGTATTGCCACGCGCGTCCGCCAAGGCGCTCATTGCCGGCAATTCGCCGTGAGCGCCGCGGGCACGAACTTCTCCGCCTGCGGCACCAGCGCCGGATATAGTTTCGTCGAAAGGTCGCGCGCTGCGGCCGCCGTGCGCGGCCCGAAGCCGAGCAGATACAGCCCTTCCATCGAGATGAAGCTCTTGTTCGCAGCGACCGGCGTCAGCGCGAAGGCCGGATGTGCATAGATCGCCTCGGCTTCCAGCGAATCCTTGCCGCGCTGGATCGACAGCACGACGTCGGGCTTGGCGGCGACGATCGCCTCGTCGCTGACGATCTTGTAGCCGTCATAGCCTTGGACCGCATTGACGCCGCCGGCGAGCTGGATGATCTCGTTTGCCGCCGTCTTCTGGCCCGCCGCCATGGCGCGGCCGTTGAGCAGCGACATCACGAACATCACCCGCACCGGCTTCGTCACCTTGGCGCGCAACTCGCGCAATTGCGCGAGATCATGCGCGACGGCGGTGGTCAGGCATGCGGCGCGTGGATCGGCATCCATGGCGTGGCCGACCAGCTTGATCTTGTCGAGCAATCCCTGCTCGGAGAAGGTCTCGGGCACCAGCACCAGGGGCACCTTGGCCGCTTCCAGCACGTCCATGGTTTCCTTCGGCCCCGAGCCCTGTACCGCCAGCACCAGCGACGGGTTGAGTCCCAGCACGCCTTCGGGCGAGAGCTGGCGCATATAGCCGACATTGGGTTTGTCGCGCAGCGCCGCCGCCGGATAGAGGCTGGTCGCATCGACGCCGGCGACGCGGTCCTCGAAACCGAGCGCATAGAGGATTTCGGTGATCGCCCCGCCGATCGAGACGATCCGCGAAGGGTTGTCGATGATGACGTCGCGGTCGCGCGCATCATGCACGGTGGTGTTTGCGGCGGGTGCCGCCTCAACGGGCAAGAGGCTGGCGATCAGCAGGACTGCGAGCGTGCGACAAATTGCCATCGAGGGATCACTTGGTCAGGATCAGCTTGTTCTGCGAGGTCAGACGCAACCGGTACATCTCGTCGCCATGCGCGATCATGATCTCCCGTTCGCTCTGGAACAGCTCGCGGCTGTCGATCCGGTTGCCGGTCATGGAGAGGTTTCTCACGGCGGGTGAGGCATTTGCTGTGCGCGCCCCGGCGCCTTCGGTATCGTCTCCGGAAGTTGCCGCCATATCCTCTTTGCTGCGCCCCGAACGTTCTCTGGATGGCTGTTTGTACAGGTCGCCCGCACCGCAATCCAATCACTGCAGTTTACAATCGATATAAACTGTGCCGTGCCGTTGTTGACCACTTTGTTACCGCGACGTAACGAATGCGAACGTGGCGCGGGCGGGTGGCCCGCACCGTATATTTTGGTAGCCAGCAAGCCGCTCGCATCATTTCGCGAGCGCACGCCAGCCAGACCCAAAAAGCAGATCTTGGGATTGGGGCAATATGGCTGACGGGGCTAGGATTTCGCGCGCCCTCATTTTGGGCGCATCAGTGGTTTCAATCGGGTTGCTGCTTTCCGAGTCCGGGTTCGCCCAGACCGCGGACGCGCAGCCGGCTGGTCGCGCGTCGGAGCGCGCCAAGCAGGCGAAGCGCAAGCCGGCGAAGCCGAAAGTCGAACAGCAGGCGGCGGCGCCTGTGATGAACGCGCGCGCGCAGATCGGTGCCGTGACGGTGCAATCGCTCGATACCATCACCGTTGCCGCATCGAAGACGGAGGAGCGCGCGATCGACGCGCTTGCCCCGGTCAGCGTCGTCACGCTCGAGCAGATCCAGGGCCGCCTGCCCAACACGGTCGGCGATCTCCTTTATAATCTGCCCGGCGTTTGGGTGCAGAATCGCGGCGACGAGCCGTCAACGTCGATCAACATCCGCGGCCTGCAGGATTTCGGCCGCGTCGCGGTCGTGGTCGACGGCGCCCGGCAGAACTACCAGCGCACCGGCCACTTCGCGAACGGCTCCTTCTTCCTCAATCCGGAGCTGATCAGCAGCATCGACATCGTGCGCGGCCCGACGGCGAACATCTACGGCTCCGGCGCGATCGGCGGCGTGGCCTCGTTCCGCACCAAGGACATCGAGGATGTGGTTCGCCCCGGCGAGCGCTGGGGCGTCGATTACAAGAATGTGTTCGGCAGCAATGAGGGACGCTGGCTCACCTCGGCTTTCGGCGGCGTTCGCGTCAATCCCAATGTGGACGTGTTCGCGGGCGGCACCTACAGCACGCAGGAGAACTACAAGGACGGCACCGGGTTCGAAGTCGCCAATACCGGCAACCGGCTTTCCAGCGGCATCGCCAAGCTGACGGTGCGCCCGGCCGATGGGCACGAAGTCAAGCTCGGCACCATCTTCCAGGAAGATATCTACAGCGTCGGTCAGCCGGCGCGGCGTGCGGGCGACCCCAACTCGACCAATGCGAACGGAACCAACAATCTCTCCGGCACGTCGGTCTACGCGAGCAACGTGAAGAACTACACGACGACGCTCGGCTGGACCTATTCGCAGCCCGATGACCGGTTGTTCGACTGGGATGCGAAGGTCTACTGGAATCGCACCGAGAACGACCAGGTCAAGACCGGGCATACCACCACCACGCCGTCGGCTTTCTGCGGTGGCGTGCCCGGCAACGCCGTCTCCGGCTGTATCGGCAGCAATCGCGGCTATCTCCTCGACACGTTCGGCGTCGACATCCACAACACCTCACGTTTCGATTTGTTGGATTGGCACAATGCCATCACCTACGGTCTTGATGCGTTCCAGGACCAGGTGAGCACGAACGACAGGAGCGGCACGTCCGAGGTGACGACGCCAGGCGGCCGTCGCACGGTGTCCGGCGGCTTCGTGCAGTGGAAGGCCAATTACCAGAACCTGGTCGAAACCATCTCGGCGCTGCGTTACGACAATTACCAGTTGGAATCGGGGACGACGTCCTCCAGCGGCGACCGCCTTTCGCCGAAGATCACGGTCGGGCTGCTTCCCGCGGCGATACTGACGCCCTATGTCAGCTATGCCGAAGGCTACCGCGCGCCGTCGATCACCGAGACGCTCGTCAACGGCCCGCATTCCGGCGCCACCATCAACGATTCGTTCTTCCGTTGTCCGTCGGGCACGCCGGGGCCCGGCGCCGACTCGACATTCTGCTTCGTCCCCAATCCGAACCTGAAGCCCGAGATCGGCAAGAACAAGGAGATCGGCTTCAACCTGAAGAAGAACGACCTGTTCGTGCCGGGCGACAGCATCCGCGGCAAGTTCAACTTCTTCCGCAACGACATCGAGAACTACATCGATCTGGTTTCCTATGGTCCTCCGCTGGTGGTTCCGACCGGTCCGCCGCCCGCACCGCGCATCACCGTGTTGCCCTTCGTGCAGTACCAGAACATCGCCGAGGCCCGCATCGAGGGGTTCGAAGCCGAAACGATGTACGACGCGCGAACTTGGTTCGTCGGTATTGCCGGGAGCTACATGCAGGGCAAGAACCTCCAGACCGGCCTCGGGCTCTACAGCATCCCGCCGCAGAAGATCACCACCACGGCCGGCGTGCGCCTGCTCGACAACACGCTGGTGATCTCCGCGATGTGGACGTCGGCGCTGGCCAATAACAATATTCCCCCGACCTTCACGCCGGCGACGTCCTACGATCTCGTGAATCTCTACGTGGCCTACACGCCGACGCGCGATCTGGTGCTCAACTTCTCGGTCGAGAACCTCCTGGATCAATACTACCGTCCCTACGCCATCCCGGTCGGCTCCACCGGCGACACCCAGAACGACGTCAAATGGGCCAGCGCGGGGCCGGGGATCGTCTTCAAGGGCGGCCTCAGATATCACTTTGGAGGGACCTGATCGAGGAACCGGCAGCCCTGACGGGAGGGCCATCACCATCATGCCGCCGGCCGCGCTGATGCCAGCGCGGCTTGGCGCGTTCTTGTTTTCAACCAACTTAACCGGCAGGCTGCGCAAGCGGCGCAGCGCCGAAAACCCAACGAGCGGCCAGCGCCGCAAACCAGAAGGAGAATTCGACAATGTTTATCGCCATGAACCGCTTCCAGGTGAAGAAGGGCTCGGAGCAGGCGTTCGAGACCGTCTGGGCTACCCGGGAATCCTATCTCGGCAACCTGCCGGGCTTCGTCGAATTCCATCTGCTCAAGGGGCCTGAGGCCGAGGACCACACGTTGTATTCGTCACACACCACCTGGGTCGACAAGGCGGCGTTCGAAGCCTGGACACGCTCGGAAGAATTCCGCCGCGCGCATGCCCGTGCCGACAACAAGACCGGCGAGAGCCTCTATCTCGGCCATCCCAAATTCGAAGGCTTTGAGGTGATCCAGACCGAGCGCAAGGCGAGCGCTGCGGCGTAAGGAGACCGCCATGTCGAGTACGGAGCTTGCCGATCTCAGGGCCTACATGGCCGAAAATCCCGGCGCCGTGATCGAGAACGTCGCGCGTGAGCGAAAGGTTTCGCCGCGCGCGGTGATCGAGGCGCTGCCGGGCGAGATGGTGCGGATCGGTGCGGGCGGCGAATTCGCCGCCGCCATGCAGGACGTCGCTGGTTGGGGCGAGGTGACGCTGATCGTCCACACCGACGATGCGATTTTCGAGTTCACCGGCGCAATACCGGGTGGCGAGATCGGCCGCGGCTATTTCAACCTGATGCAGCCGAAGGGCCTGCACGGCCATCTCCGCCACGAGCGTTGCGGGGCGATCGCGTTTGTCGAGCGCCCCTTCATGGGCAAGTCGTCGGCCTTCATCGCCTTCATTAATGTCGACGGCGGCATCATGTTCAAGGTGTTCGTCGGCCGCGACGAGACCCGCGCGCTGCGCGGCGACCAGCTCCAGCGCTTCCGCGCACTCGCGGACCGGATCGCGCCTAGAGCGTTTTCGAGCGAAGTGGACACCGGTTCGCATGAAGAAAACGCGTCAATACAAGAATCTAGAGCTTCGGTTCTGATTCAATCAGAACCGAAGCTCTAGGGGCGCGGCCTGAGGAAGCAACGGCGGGAAGCGATCATGCAAGCATGGTTCGATGGATTTTGCCGGCGCCCGATCGTCACGGCGCTGATCGCTTCCAGCGCAATGCTGTGGCCGGCTGCTTGCTTCGCCGCCGACGATAACGCGCTATTGCCGCGCAACCTCTCGCCCTGGGGCATGTTCCAGAGCGCCGACATCGTGGTGAAGGCGGTCATGATCGGCTTGGCCTTCGCCTCGCTGGCGACGTGGACGATCTGGCTGGCGAAAACCATCGAGATCCGCCGCAAGACGGCACTGGCGAAACAGCGGCTGCGCCTGCTCGAGAAGGATACGCTGCTGGCTGAGGCGGAGCAGGCGAGCCGCGGCGGCGACGACGCGGTGGCGCAGATCATCCAATCGGCGGCGCGCGAGGCGAGCCTTTCCGGCGGCGTGTTCGATGACGGCTTCAAGGAGCGTACCGCGCTCAGGTTGGAGCGGGTGGAGGCCGCGATGGCACGGCAGATCGCGCGCGGCACCGGTGTGCTCGCGACCATCGGCGCCACCGCGCCCTTTGTCGGCCTGTTCGGCACGGTCTGGGGCATCATGAATTCCTTCATCGGCATCTCCGAAGCGCACACGACCAACCTCGCCGTGGTCGCGCCCGGCATTGCCGAAGCGTTGCTTGCGACCGCGCTGGGGCTGGTCGCGGCGATCCCTGCGGTCGTGATCTACAATCATCTGACGCGGTCGATCGCCGCCCATCGCGCGCTGCTTGGAGATGCCTGCGCGATGGTGCTGCTCCTGGTCAGCCGCGAGGGCGACCGTGGCCTGTTTCGCCTCGCCCGCGCCGCGGAGTGAATGATGGGCGTCAGGCTCGGGGCGGGCAGTGCAGGGGGCGGGCGGTTTCGGGCCGAGGACGATCTCGTCGAGGCGCATGAGATCAACGTCACCCCCTTCATCGATGTCATGCTGGTGCTGCTCATCATCTTCATGGTCGCGGCACCGCTCGCCACCGTCGACCTCGGCGTCGATCTGCCCGCGAGCACCGCCGAGCCGCAGCCGCGCCCGGACAAGCCGGTGTTCGTCACGGTGAAGCCCGATCTGTCCGTCGCCGTCGGCGAGGATATCGTCGCGCGTGATGCGCTCGCCACGACTATCGACGGCGCCACCAAGGGCCGCAAGGACGAGCGCATCTTCGTGCGTGCCGACAGGGCGGTGAGCTACGGCGAATTGATGGAGGTGATGAACCTGTTGCGCAACGCGGGCTATCTCAAGATCGCGCTGGTCGGCCTCGACGGCCGGAGCTGATCCTCAAATGAACGCCTTCGCGCTGCATGACGTCACCGACCAGACCGCGTTGCGGCGCTGGGGCATCTCGGCGCTCGCAATCCTCGCCACCCATGCGGCGCTGATCGCGGCCGGCATGAAATGGTATCGCGAGCAGCCGCTGCCCGGCGTCTCCCTGCCTGCGATCATGGTCGACATGGCGCCGGCGACGTCGGCGCCGCAATCGACGCCACTGGATCTCGCGCCGGGCCCCGAGATGCAGGCCGCTGACGCTTCGCCGCCCGAACCGGCGCCGCAGCAGGCGGTGGAAGAGCTGATCCCGCCGACCCCGCCGCAGGAAAAACCGGAGGTGGTGGCGCCACCGGAGCAGAAGGTGCAGCCGGCGCCGCCGACGCCCGAACCTGCAAAGCCCGTTCCCGACCATAAGCCGGCGCCGGTCAAGCCAAAGGTGGTCCGCCCCGACGCCAAGAAGCCGACGGAGGCACCGCCGGCGCCGCGCACCACTGCGTCACCACGCGTCGAGCGCCAGGGACCGACCATGTCCGCCGTCAGCAGCGGCGCCTCCGCGGCCGCCGTCGCCTCCTACAATCAGATCGTCCGTGCCCATCTCCTGCGCTTCAAGCAATATCCGCCGGGTGCCAAGTCCGCCGGACAGCAGGGCGTCGCCAGCGTCGTTTTCACACTCGGCCGCAACGGACAGGTGACGTCGAGCCGGCTCGGCCAGTCGTCGGGCAATCCCGCGCTGGATGCGGAGGTGGTGGCGATGGTTCGCCGCGCCCAGCCGTTTCCGCCGTTTCCCGCCGACATGAAGCACCCCGCCATGGGCTTCAACGTGCCGATCTCGTTCTCGCTGCGATAGGCGCCGCATGTAGCCCGGGTGAAGCGCCAGCGTAACCCGGGACCGCTGGTAGTGGAGTGCCCCCCAAAAGTGAGACACGGGAAATTAGGGACAGTTCTCTAACGGAGAACGTATGCCCAACAAA
>NZ_JBEGDB010000304.1:0-9262 GCF_043638955.1 Bradyrhizobium sp. 31Argb
AACTACTTCGCCGTCGTCGCCATTGCCGCCACTCTGCTCTGGATAAGGTAACTGTCCACACGGCCTAGAGCTTCGGTTCTGATTTCAATCAGAACCGAAGCTCTAGAACCCGAATTTGGCCCAGATCGCCCGCGTTTCCAGCGCCGAGATCAAATCATCCGGCAGTCCTCCGAGCGGGTCCAGCGCCGCCAGCGAGCCGGCCCCGGGCGACCGCCGCCCGAGAAGCCCCGACAACAGCCCGCTTGCGGGCGCAATCACCGGCGTCAGCACCTTCTCCCCGTAGCGGGCACGGAGCGTCGAGCGGAGGTCGCCGATCCCGTCCGCCAGGCCGAGCGCAATCGAGGATTCGCCGGCCCAATATTCGCCGGTGAAGAGCACATCGTCGGCGCCTTTCAGCCGCGCGCCCCGACTCTCCTTGACCAGCGCGATGAAGATCTCGTGGATCTCGCGCTGGATCGACTTCAGCCGCGCCACCTCCTCGGGCTTCTCGGGGAGGAACGGATCGAGCATCGCCTTGTGCTCGCCGGCGGTATAGAGCCGCCGCTCGACGCCGATCTTCCGGATCAGTTCCTGGAAACCGAAGCTGCCGCCGACCACCCCGATCGAACCGAGGATGGAGGACGGGTCGCAGAAGATCTCGTCGCCCGCGCAGGCGATCATGTAGCCGCCGGAGGCCGCGACGTCCTCGACGAACACCAACACCGGCAGCTTCTTTTCGGCGGCGAGCTGCCGGATCCGCAGATAGATCTGGCGCGACTGCACCGGCGAGCCGCCGGGCGAATTGATCACCAGCGCCACCGCCTTGGCGTTGCGGATCGCGAACGCGCGCTCGAGCGTCTTCGCGATGCCGGCGAGCGTCATGCCGGGCCGCAGCGGCGTCACCGCACCGATCACGCCCGACAGTCGCACCACCGGCACCACGGCCATGCCACGCCGCAGCCGTGCCGGGAGCCAGCCCTCGAGCCTCTCGAAGAGGCCCGGCAGTCCGGGGCGATCAATTCTTTGTTCACTCATTCCCGTTACCTCGAATTAACCGTTTTTTATCCCACCACTGTCATCCACTGATGGAACGCCCCTTGCATCGCGGTGTTCTAGCTGCAATCGCGCAGCGGAGAGCAAGATGAAAATCTATCTGCTGATTTTGCTGATCGGTACCCTGCTCGCGGCGGTTCACTTTACCGCAGCACCCGAACGGCAGTCGGACACGCTCCCGCAATAGTAAAGGACAGGTCCGCGGTCCGGCATCTTCACCCGGCAAGCGGCAATATCCCCTTCCCCATCAAGCTCTCCTGTACCTCTTTATTAGGCACGCCAGACTCGTCATTGAGCACGAGAGCGGCATGGAGGCGCGTCGGCGCGCGCCCGCCTTTGACCGCGCGAACCAGGATGCGGCCCGCCACCGCGGTCACATCGGCGTGAACGGGCAGGATCTCGAGGCTGCCGAAGCCGCGATCGAGCGCGGCCAGCACCTCGGCAATGCCATCGGCGCGCCAGATCAGCGTCAATTCTCCTCCGGATTTCAGAATGCGCCGCGCGGCATGGATCCAGCTTTGCAAGGTTGTCGCCGACGCGATGTGCGCGACCTCGCGCGCCCGGTCCGGCGAAGCGCGGTGGCGCCGGGAATCATTGAACGGCGGATTCATCAGCACGACATCGACGCTGTCGGGCGGCAGGCCGGCGGCGGCGAAGGCCTCCGCTGACGATTCAACGTCGAGCACGATCACGTCGGCGGAAATCGCATTGGCGGCGGCGTTAGCCTCGGCAAGTGCAGCTAGCTGCGCGTCGATCTCGACCATCACCAGGCCGATGCCGGCAACACGTTTGGCCAGCGCAAGGCCGGCGGCGCCGACGCCCGCGCCCAGATCGGCCACGCGATCGCGGTGACGCGCGCGCGTCGCGGCGGCGAGCAACATGGCGTCATGTCCGGCGCGGTGACCCGACTTGAGCTGTCGCAGCAGCAATCGTCCGCCGAGAAAGGCGTCCTCGCTGACGTCTTCACTCATCGGCGCGCAATTCATGCGCGAAACCCGCATCGGCCAACAACTCACGCGCGGCGCGGTTGTCGTCCTCATGGACCAGGATACGCCGCGGCAGGATGCCGAGCGATCCCTCGATGACGCTCATGTTCTGGTCCAGCACCAGATGATGGATATTGGCGCTGTCGAGCAATGCGGTGATCGCAGACACCAGCACCATGTCATTGGTTCGGACCAATTCCCGCAAGTGTTCGTTCTCCATGTTTCATGCCCAGCGCAGACCATGCGACAGATGTCAACAGCTTCGTACCCTTGCCGCCCCAGCGCGCAGTTTCTATTGTAGTCTTTAGGCGCAGTGATCGACTTGCCGGGTCACGCCCTAGGATAGTGTGATTTCGGCAAATTTGGAGACCAGCGTGGCGGTTATTGTCCCCTTTGAAAACCCGTCGAACGCTTCGATAGACCCGCTGGTCGCCCTGGTCGCCGCCGACATGGAACGCGTCAACGCGACCATCCTGGCGCGGACCGGCTCCGAGGTCACGATGATCCCGGAGGTCGCCAACCACCTGATCTCCTCCGGGGGAAAACGCCTGCGGCCGATGCTGACATTGGCGATGGCCCAGCTCTCCGGCTATTCCGGCGACGGCCATATCAAGCTCGCCGCCGCCGTCGAGTTCATGCATACCGCAACTCTGCTGCATGACGACGTGGTCGACGAAAGCGAGCTCCGGCGCGGCAAATTGTCGGCGCGGATGCTCTGGGGCAACGAGGCCAGCGTCCTGGTCGGCGACTTCCTGCTCGGCCAGGCCTTCCGCATGATGGTCGAGGTCGGCTCGCTGCGCGCGCTCGACATCCTTTCCTCGGCCGCTGCCACCATCGCCGAGGGCGAGGTGATGCAGCTTGCCGCCGCCAAGAACACCGCGACCACCGAGGACGAATATCTCGCCGTGATCCGCGGCAAGACCGCGGAGCTGTTCGCCGCCGCCTGCGAGGTCGGCCCGGTCATCGCCAACCGGCCGAAGGCGGAGCAGACCGCGTGCCGCTCGGTCGGCATGAATCTCGGCATCGCCTTCCAGCTCGTCGACGACGTGCTCGACTATGGCGGCAAGTCCGCCAAGCTCGGCAAGAACGTCGGTGACGATTTCCGCGAGGGCAAGATCACATTGCCGGTGGTGCTGGCGTTCCGCCGCGGCAATGACAGCGAACGCGAGTTCTGGGTCCGCGCGCTGGAGCAGGGCGAAATCCGCGGCGGCGATCTCGACCACGCGATCGGGTTGATGACCAAGCACCGCGCGCTCGAGGACACACTGACCCGCGCCCACCACTACGGCGCCATGGCCGTCGACGCGCTGGCGCTGTTTCCGCCCTCCCCGATGAAGACCGCCCTGGAGCAGGTCGTAGCCTTCTGCCTGGCGCGCTCGCATTGAGTTTGTTCCGCCGTCATACCCCGCGAAGGCGGGGTATCCAGTAAGCGGCGGCTTCTCGATTCTGCTCTGACGTCTCTGGAATACTGGGTCACCCGCCTTCGCGGGTGACGACAGCCGCGTAGGATAGATAGAGCAGGTTGCGCTACTTCAGCTCAGCACGCCCGAATGCACCCACCAGATGGGGTGCTCGCGGCGGAGCTTCTCGGCCGCGCGCTGGGCGTCGGCGGTGTTCTCATAGATCGCAAAACATGTGGCGCCCGAGCCGGACATTCGCGCGAGCCAGGCGCCATCGGTGGCGTTGAGCGCGGCGATCACCGCGCCGATCACGGGCTGGATGCGCACCGCCGGCGCTTCCAGATCGTTCGAGCTGGCGGCAAGGGCCTCGACCCACTCGTCGAGCGAGCCGCCCTGCTCCGGCCAGGACGGCGCCTGCAGCATCACGTCGGTGGCGCCGACCAGGAGGTCGCCGGGGCGCAAGCCAAGCTCCGCGAACACGTCCTTGGTGGCGACGGGGATCCGCGGATTGACCATGACGCACGGCAGCTTCGGCAGGTTCAACGGCATCAGCGTCTCGCCGACCCCGGTCATGTCGCAGGCATGCGAGGCGACGCAGACCGGCACGTCGGCGCCGGTTTTCAGCGCAACGTCGCGCAGACGCTCGTCGTCGAGGGCGAGATCGTTTAGTCGCGCGAGCAGCCGCAGCGCCGCCGCGGCATCGGCCGAACCGCCGCCGATCCCGGCGGCCACCGGCAACACCTTCTCCAGCGCAAAGCTGCCGGCCTTCAGGCCGGGAACGCGCTCGCCGAGCAGGCGCGCGGCCTTCAGCACGAGATTATCAGCGGTCTCGCCGCAAGCCTCCGCCATCGGCCCTGAGGTCGTGAGCGTGAGTTCTTCGCCCGGCGTCAGCGTCAGGCGATCGGCGCAATCGGCGAACGCCACCACGCTTTCAAGGTCGTGATAGCCGTCGACGCGCCGCCCGATCACCCGCAGGGTCAGGTTCACCTTGGCACGTGCGTCCTCAATCAGCGCCGGCATCGACAAACCGCCCCATAATCTCTTTGGATCAGCCGCCCTTGCCGTCTTCTTTCTTCTTCTCGACGGCGGCGGCGTTATTAGAGGCGTCCTCCGGCAGGCCGTTCTCGATCTTGGCTTCGATCTTCGGCAGCTCGTCGGCCTCCGGCTTGAGGTCGCGCGCATGCGCCCACTGGAACTTAGCTTCCAGCGTGCGGCCGACCCGCCAATAGGCGTCGCCGAGATGGTCGTTGATGGTCGGATCTTCCGGCTTGAGGTCGATGGCGCGCTCGAGCTGCTTCACCGCCTCATCGTAATTGCCGATGCGGTAATAGGCCCAGCCGAGCGAATCCACGATGTAGCCGTCGTCGGGGCGCTGCTCGACGGCACGCTTGATCATCTTCATGCCTTCGTCGAGATTGATGCCCTGATCGATCCAGGAATAGCCGAGATAGTTCAGCACATGCGGCTGCTCGGGCTGCATCTCCAGCGCCTTGCGCATGTCGGCTTCAGCCTTGGTCCACTGCTTGGAGCGCTCCTCGCAGATGCCGCGGTAGTAGTAGGTGACCCAGGCGTTCTTGTCGCCGGCCGTCGGCATCGCATCGATCGCCTGCGTGTAGGTGCCGGCGCAATCGGCGAATTTCTTGCGGCCACGCTCGATATTGCCGAGCGCCATGATGGCCTCGATGTCCTTCGTCGAATCGGAGGTGAGCTCCTTCAGGATCTTGATCGCCTCGTCGCTGCGGTCGGCGGCGTCGAGATCGGTCGCAAGCTGGATCTGCGCGTTGCGCTTCAGCGGCGATGAGGCCGGCATCCGCTCATAGATCTTGATCGCCATCTGCGGTTTCTTGACGCTCTCATAGAGGTCCGCGAGCGAGAGCAGCGCCAGCGGATGATTGGGCTGCAGGTACAGCGCAAGCTGCAGATAGACCAGCGCCAGATCCTCGCCGCCGCGGCGCGTCAGCGTCGCGCCGATGCCATAGAGCGCTTCGGCCGCGCCGGCCTGCGCCGAATCGACCAGCGGCGATAGCTTCTTGCCGGCCTTGGCCTCGCGGATGCCCTCCTGCACCAGCGGGTGGCGCGGCAACTTCTTGTCGAAGGCCTCATAGAGGGACGTCGCGGCAGCCGCATCCTTGTTGCGCGACGACCAGCGCGCATATTCGTCCACGATCCGCAACATGGAATCATCGAGCTTGTAGGCGCGCTCGAAGCGGGTGCCCGCGTCCTTCTCCTTGCCGGAAAGCTCCAGGATCATGCCGGCGTGGAGATCCTTGAACAGCGGGTACCATTCCGGCCCGGTGAGCTTGTCGATGTTGGCGACCGCCACCTTGGCATCGCCCGCGCCATAGCTCGCCCAGGCTGCCAGCAGCGTCGCGACCAGGTCGGTGATCGGTCCGCGGATCGACTGGTTGACGTTGACCTGCGCGGCCGCGTACTTCTTCAGCTTCAGGTCGCGTACGCCGACGACGAGCCGCGCGACGCGGTTCGATTTGTCCTGCGCGAGGATGCGGTCGGCGAGCTTAACGGCCTCGTCGATGTCGCCTTCGGCCAGCGAGGAGATGAAGGCGCGGTCGAGCAGTTCGTTGTTCTTCGGGTCGGTACGGAGTGCCGAGCGGTAAAATGCCGCAGCGGACGCCGCGTCGCGCTCGACGCTGGCGTGGCGGGCGGCGAGATAGCTGCCGGCCGTGGTCAGCGATTTCAGGTCGTTCTTGCTCGGAAACTGCGCCGCGTTGTCGGCGGGATGATCCGGCGTCTGCGCATAGAGCGCGCCAGGTGCGGCGAGCACGGCCAGGCTGAGAGCAGCAATCGTCCAGCGGTTAAAGCGTGTAGAAAGCATCACGGTTCGCCTTGCTCCAAGGGATTAACGGCGGGACTAACGGCGGCGATCTCTCAGGATCAGTGTCGAATGCGGACCCAAGCGGCGGCATCCCGGCCAGCGACAATGCCGTTTTTGGCCTCCAATCGCAAGGACACGGGTGGCGAATCAATTAGCAGAATAGCCCTCAAAGCCGCCGATTTGACCGTTAATACCCGAAACGCCTTCAGTGTGGCGGTATCGTGACCGGTCTTGCCGGATTATCCGGGCCTCCACTCACACAATCGTGGTCGGGCCGGCCATTCCTATATCGCCGCGGTCACATCGCCTCGTAGTTGGGCCCGCCACCGCCCTCCGGCGGAACCCAGGTGATGTTACCGTTCGGGTCCTTCACGTCGCAGGTTTTGCAGTGGACGCAGTTCTGCGCGTTGATCTGGAAGCGCGGGCCCGAGGCTTCCTCGACCCATTCATAGACACCGGCCGGGCAATAGCGATTGGAGGGGCCGGCGTAGACGTCGTGCTCCGACGTCTTCTGCAGGTTCATGTCGGCGACCTTGAGATGAACCGGCTGGTCCTCCTCATGGTTGGTGTTGGAGAGGAACACCGAGGACAATTTGTCGAACGAGATCTTGCCGTCCGGCTTCGGATAGGCGATCGACGTGTGCTGTTTCGCCGGGTCCAGCGTCTTGCGATCGGGCTTTGCGTGCGATTGAGTTCCGAACAGCGAGAAGCCCAGCGTGTTGCACCACATGTCGAAGCCGCCGAGCGCGACGCCGATCACAGTGCCGAACTTCGACCATAGCGGCTTGACGTTGCGGACACGATGCAGGTCCTTGCCGATGGCGGAATCGCGCCAGGCGTTTTCATATTCCACGAGTTCGTCATTGGCGCGGCCGGCGCCGATCGCCGCCGCGACATGCTCGGCGGCGAGCATGCCGCTGCCCATCGCGTTGTGCACGCCCTTGATGCGCGGCACGTTGACGAAGCCGGCCGCGCAGCCGATCAGCGCGCCGCCCGGGAAGGTCAGCCGCGGTACCGATTGATAGCCGCCCTCGGTAATGGCACGCGCGCCATAGGCGAGCCGCTTGCCGCCTTCGAGCACGGCACGGACGGAAGGGTGCGTCTTGAAGCGCTGGAATTCGTCGAACGGCGACAGATACGGATCGTCGTAGTTGAGATGCACGACGAAGCCGACGGCGACGCGGTTGTCGTCGTAGTGATAGAGGAACGAGCCGCCGCCGGTGGAATTGTTGAGCGGCCAGCCGAAGGAATGCTGGATCAGGCCCTTCTGGTGCTTGGCGGGATCGATCTGCCATACCTCTTTCAATCCGATGCCGAATTTCGGCGGCTCGCTCTTCGCATCGAGCTGGTACTTCGCGATGAGCTGCTTCGACAGGCTGCCGCGCGCGCCTTCGGCGAACAGCGTGTATTTGCCGACGAGCTCCATGCCGCGGGTGTAGGAGTCCTTGTGCGAGCCGTCCTTGGCGATGCCCATGTCGCCGGTGGCGATGCCGCGCACATTGCCGTTGTCGTCATAGAGCACTTCGGCGGCAGCAAAGCCCGGATAGATCTCGACGCCCAGCGCTTCCGCCTTCGGCGCCAGCCAGCGGCAGACATTGCCGAGCGAGCCGATATAGCAGTGATGATTGTTCATCAACGGCGGCATCATGAAGGCCGGCAGCCGGATCGCACCGGCTGCCGTCATCCAGTAGAAGCGGTCGTCCTTCACCTGGGTCTTCAGCGGACAGTCGGCATCCTCGCGCCAGTCCGGAATCAATTTGTCGAGCGACACCGGATCGATCACCGCACCGGAGAGGATATGCGCGCCGACCTCGGAACCCTTCTCCACCACGACGATGTTGAGATCGGGATTGAGCTGTTTCAGCCGGATCGCAGCCGAGAGGCCCGACGGTCCGGCGCCGACGATCACGACGTCGAATTCCATGGATTCGCGGGGCGGTAGTTCTTCGGTGCTCATGGTCTCTTCTCAGCCCGGTTGAGAACGCTTCTAATTGGTTAGGCTGCGTTGTTTCCGATTTTTGTCGCGAGGACAACCATTGAAATGCATTTCGCGACGGCGCGATGCATCCTAAATTGCGGGCGGAGGACTTGTATCCCACCATGACGCCCGAGCCCGCCCCTACCTTAAAGCAATTGCTGGCCTTTTACCTCGAGGCCGGGGTCGATTGCGCGCTTGTTGACGAGCCGGTCAACCGGCTCGCGGAGGCGGAGCCTGTTCCCGCCGCCCCGCCGCGCGAGATAGCGCCGTCGCGTCCGCAGCGGGAGATGCCGCCTGCGGCGCCGGCAGTTCCGCGCGGCGAAATCACCATCGCGCCGGATGCGGCGGTTGCCTCCGCACGCGAGGCGGCGCGGACCGCGCCGACGCTGGACGCGCTGCGGACGCTGCTTGCGAATTTCGACGGCTGCGCGCTGAAGCATACCGCGACGAAATTGGTGTTCGCCGACGGCAATCCGGCGGCGCGGGTGATGTTCGTGGGCGAAGCGCCCGGGCGTGACGAGGACATCGAGGGGCTGCCCTTTGTCGGCCGCTCCGGCAAGCTCCTGGACCGCATGATCGCGGCGATCGGGCTCGACCGCAGCAAGGCCTATATCGCCAACGTGATCCCGTGGCGGCCGCCGGGCAACCGCACGCCGACGCCGCAGGAGACGCAGGTGTGCCTGCCCTTCATCCAGCGCCAGATCGAATTGGTGAATCCCGACGTGCTGGTCACGCTCGGCAATCCCTCGACGCAGGCGCTGATCGGCACGCGCGAGGGCATCATGTGCACCCGCGGCAAATGGTTCGACTACGACACCGGCACCCGGGTGATCCGCGCCATCGCCACCTTCCACCCCGCCTATCTCCTGCGCTCGCCCTCCTACAAGCGGATGTCATGGCAAGACCTCCGCGCCATCGCGAAGGTGTTGGGGCAGACTCCCGCGTAGGGGGCAAAGGCCGTAGATGGGGTAACGGGCCCCGGGCTGCCCTCCAAGCGAGCCGCGCTTGCTACGGCGCTATGGGTGGCGCGCTG
>NZ_JBEGDB010000305.1:0-9173 GCF_043638955.1 Bradyrhizobium sp. 31Argb
TAAACTCTAACCCCTGATGAGCCAGAGCCTCCCTTCTCGAAAAGCTTGATCTGTCTCAAATTATCTGACGACGGACATAGGGAGGGGCCAGCCCGTGGAGACGGGCGGCCGAGACGAGCATGTTCGAAGGACACGATCCCTATCTCGTCGCGCTGTCGGTGGCGATCGCGATCCTGGGTGGATATACGGGCTTCAGCCTGGCGGCGCGGATTCGCGGCACGCCGGGCGGCAGCAACCGCATCCTGCTCGCGGGCGCCGCCGCGTTTCTGGCTGTCGGCATCTGGACCATGCATTTCGTCGGCATGCTGGCCGCGCCGCTGCCGCCCGACACCGTCTATCTGGTCCTGCCTACGATCATCTCGTTTCTGATCTGCGCGCTGGTGGTCGGCATCTCCCTGTTCTTCGTCAGCATCGGCGAGCCTTCGCTCAAGCGCGTGGTCTCGTCCGCCGTTTTGCTCGGCGCCGGTATTGCCAGCATGCATTATGTCGGCATCCACGGCCTGTCCGGTCATTTCGCGATCGAACATGACGACGTGTTCGTCCTGCTGTCGGTGATCGTTGCGATGGTGACGGCCTATGGCGGCCTGCGTGCCTTCCTGGCACAGCAGGAGGGCTTTCGCTTGGTCGTCACTTCGATCATCTTCGGAGTCGCGGTTTCCGGCATGCACTACACGGCGATGGCCGGGATGCACTTCGTGCCGCTTGCGGCGGGAGTGCATCAGCATCTCGGCGGCGGGCTTGCTGCGTCGCAACAAATCCTTTCTATCATCGTTGCCGTGCTCTGCTTCGTGATCGCGGCTGGCTTCCTGCTGTCGCTGGTGCCCGAGCCGCGACGGCAGAATCTGGTTCCGGCCATGGCTGGCGATCTGGCGCCCCCGGCCGATGTGCTTGTGCCTGAACCGGTCGCGGCCGTTGCTGCACCGCGAATGAGCATGGCACCGCTCGGCGGTGTCGGCCGGCCGCCCCGTCCGGCGCCCGCGCCGCGGCTGCCAGTGGAAGGCGCCGACGGCACACACTTTATAGATATCGCGGATGTGCGCAGCGTCCGGGCCGATGCTCATTATACCCGGGTCCATGACGGGACCCGGGAACGGATGTGTCCGTGGTCGATCTCCGAGGCCGAGGCGCAGCTCGATCCCGCGCTGTTCATGCGGGTGCATCGCAGCCACATCGTCGCGATCCCGCATGTGGCGTTCGTTCGCAGGGAGGGCGATGGCGCGATCATCGAGCTCGGCGGCTCGTCGCCGCATCGCGTCCCCGTCAGCCGCGCCAAGATCGCCGAGGTCAAGGCGCGACTCGGTCTCAGCCGTCGCCATGCCTAGGCCCGGCTCCCGCAAATAGGTCGCGGCGGTTGACGCAATTCGTGTCTCGCCATCCGCATTTCGTGCGAAAAACCCCATTCCGTGCCCGAGCGATTGCGGTCGGGAAAAACCGGAGAGACCGTCCCGCCAACGTCCACGCGCCCGACCGGCGCCAAAGGACGATTGGAGGAAACGATGATTCCGGGACCTTTCAGCTATCACCGGCCGGCAAGCCTGGCCGACGCGGTCAAATTGCTGGCCGATCTGGGCGATGACGCCCGGCCGCTGGCGGGCGGACACAGCCTGGTGCCGATGATGAAGCTGCGGCTCGCCACACCAGCTCATCTGGTCGACCTTCACGATGTCGCCGATCTCAAGGGCATCCGCCACTATGGCAGCACGATCGTGATTGGTGCGATGACCACTCAGCACGAGCTGTTGGTCTCCGGGGAGATCCGGCAAAGCTTGCCGATTCTGCAGGAGGCCGCGGCCCTGATCGCCGATCCCCAGGTGCGCTACCGCGGGACTATCGGCGGCAATGTCGCCAATGGCGATCCCGGCAACGACATGCCGGCGCTGATGATGGTGCTTGGCGCGAATTTCCGGCTCAGCGGACCAGGCGGTGAGCGTGAGGTCGCGGCGAGCGAATTCTACCAGGGCGCCTATTTCACCGCGCTCGAGCCCGGCGAAATCCTGACGTCGATCTCGATTCCGGTGCCGCCGGCCGGTCACGGCTACGCCTACGAGAAGCTGAAGCGCAAGGTCGGCGATTACGCCACCGCCGCCGCGGCCGTCGTGCTGACCATGGCGGGCGGCAAGGTCGCGACCTGCGCGATCGGGCTGACCAATTTGCATGAGACGCCGCTGCTCGCGACCGACGCCGCCAATGCCGTCATTGGCACCAGTCTCGACGCGGCCACCCTGAAGCAAGCCGCGGCCGCCGCGGAAGCGATCATGGCGCCGGCGGCGGATACCCGAGGTCCGGTCGAATACCGCAAGCATGTTGGCGGCATCATGGTGATGCGAGCGCTGCAGCGCGCCGCTGGCCGCGCGGTGTAGAGGGAGAGAACAGATGGCAAAGACACATGTGACCATGAAGGTCGACGGCGCGGAGGTCGAAGGCCTGGTCGAGCCGCGCACGCTGCTCGTGCACTTCATCCGCGAGAACCTGCAGCTCACCGGCACCCATGTCGGCTGCGAGACCACCCATTGCGGCGCCTGCACCGTCGATCTCGACGGCATGTCGGTGAAGAGCTGCACGGTGTTCGCCGTGCAGGCCGATGGGTCCGAGATCACGACTATCGAAGGCATGGCCAATCCCGATGGCTCGCTCTCGGCGCTGCAGGAAGGCTTTCGGATGATGCACGGCCTGCAATGCGGCTTCTGCACGCCCGGCATGATCATGCGCGCGCATCGGCTGCTGCAGGAGAATCCGTCGCCGACCGAGCAGGACATCCGGATGGGCATGTCTGGCAATCTCTGCCGCTGCACCGGGTACCAGAACATCATCAGGGCGATCCAATACGCCGCCGCCAAGCTCAACAATGTCGAATTCAAGGAGGCCGCGGAATGAACGACATGACTCCCACGCGGGAACAACGCACCGCCGCACTCGAAGGCATGGGCTGCAAGCGCAAGCGCGTCGAGGACATCCGCTTCACGCAAGGCAAGGGCAACTATGTCGATGACGTCAAGCTGCCGGGTATGCTGCATGGCGATTTCGTCCGCTCGCCGCATGCGCATGCGCGCGTCAAGGCGATCAAGGCCGACGAGGCGCTGAAGGTGCCGGGCGTGCTGGCGGTGATCACCGCCGAGACGCTGAAGACCGTCAACCTCGCCTGGATGCCGACGCTCGCCGGCGACGTGCAGATGGTGCTGGCCGATGGCAAGGTGCTGTTCCAGAACCAGGAGGTGGCGTTCGTGGTTGCCACCGACCGCTACGCCGCCGATGACGGCATCAACAAGGTCGAGGTCGAATACGAGCCGCTGCCGCCGCTGATCGATCCGTTCAAGGCGATGGACCATAATGCGCCGGTGCTGCGCGAGGATCTCGCCGGCAAGACCACCGGGGCGCATGGGCCGCGCAAGCACCACAACCACATCTTCGAGTGGACCGTCGGCGACAAGGACCTGACCGATGCGGCGTTCCGCAAGGCCGAGGTCACGATCAAGGAGATGATCTCCTATCATCGCACCCATCCGTCGCCGCTCGAGACCTGCCAGTGCGTCTGCTCCTTCGACAAGGTCAAGGGCGAGCTGACGATCTGGGGCACCTTCCAGGCGCCGCACGTGATCCGCACCGTGGTGTCGCTGATCGCCAAACTGCCGGAGCAGAAGATCCACGTGATCGCGCCCGACATCGGCGGCGGCTTCGGCAACAAGGTCGGTGCCTACCCGGGTTACATCTGCGCGGCGGTCGCTTCCATCGTCACCGGCAAACCAGTGAAGTGGGTCGAGGATCGAATCGAGAACCTGACCGCAACCTCCTTTGCGCGCGACTACCACATGACGACCGAGGTCGCCGCGACGAAGGAGGGCAAGGTCACCGGCCTTCGCGTCCATGTGCTCGCCGACCACGGCGCCTTCGATGCCTGCGCCGATCCGTCGAAATGGCCGGCGGGGTTCTTCAACATCGTCACCGGCTCCTACGACTTCCCGACTGCGCATCTCGTTGTTGACGGCGTCTACACCAACAAGGCGCCGGGCGGTGTCGCCTATCGTTGCTCTTTCCGGGTCACGGAAGCGGCCTATTGCATTGAGCGCGCGATGGACATCCTGGCGCAAAAGCTCGGGATGGATCCGGCGGAGCTGCGGCTGAAGAACTTCATCAAGCCGGAGCAGTTCCCGTATCACTCGGCGCTCGGCTGGGAGTACGATTCCGGCGACTATCACACCGCCATGCGCAAGATGATGGAGACGACTGACTACGCCGCGCTCCGCAAGGAGCAGGCTTCGAGGCGCGCGGCGTTCAAGCGCGGCGAGACCCGCGAGATCATGGGGCTCGGCGTGTCCTTCTTCACCGAGATCGTCGGCGCCGGCCCGTCGAAGAATTGCGACATCCTGGGGATCGCGATGTTCGATTCCTGCGAGATCCGCATGCATCCGACCGGCGCGGGCATCGCGCGCATGGGCACCAAGAGCCAGGGCCAGGGCCACGAGACCACCTGGGCCCAGATCATCGCCACCGAGATCGGCATTCCCGCCGACAACATCCAGGTCGAGGAGGGCAACACCGACACCGCGCCTTACGGGCTCGGCACCTACGGCTCCCGCTCGACGCCGGTTGCGGGCGCCGCGATCGCAATGGCGGCGCGCAAGATCAAGGCGAAGGCGCAGATGATCGCCGCCTACAAGCTCGAAGTCCACGAGGACGATCTCGAGTTCGATATCGACGGCTTCCGCGTCAAGGGCCTGCCGGAGAAGTTCATGTCGATGAAGGACATCTGCTGGGCGGCCTACAACTCCGTCCCGCCCGGCATGGAGCCGGGGCTGGAAGCGGTGAGCTACTACGATCCGCCCAACATGACCTATCCGTTCGGCGCCTACCTCTGCGTGATGGACATCGACGTCGACACCGGCGTGTACAAGGTCCGGCGCTTCTATGCGCTCGACGATTGCGGCACGCGCATCAACCCGATGATCATCGAGGGCCAGGTGCATGGCGGGCTCACCGAAGCCTTTGCGATCGCGATGGGCCAGGAGATCCGCTACGACGACACCGGCAATGTCGTGACCGGCTCGTTCATGGACTTCTTCATGCCGACCGCGGTCGAGACCCCGCACTGGGAGACCGACTTCACGGTGACGCCGTCGCCGCATCATCCGATCGGCGCCAAGGGCGTCGGCGAGAGCCCGAATGTTGGCGGCGTGCCAGCATTCTCCAACGCTGTCAACGACGCCTTCTCGTTCCTGGGCTCGACCCACATCCAGATGCCGCACGATTTCTGGCGCAACTGGAAGGCGGCAAAGAATCTCGGAGCGGTCGCCTAGATGAAGGGACGTGAGGAGATCGCGCAAGCGCTGGCCGCATCGGGTTACATCGCCGATGCGGAGCTTGCGACCGCGATCTCGCTGATGCAATTGCTGCGGCGTCCGTTGCTGCTCGAGGGCGAGGCGGGCGTCGGCAAGACCGAGGTCGCGAAAGCGCTGGCGCAGGCGTATTCGACCGAGCTGATTCGCTTGCAATGCTATGAGGGGCTCGACCAGTCGGCCGCGCTCTACGAATGGAACTACCAGCGGCAGCTCTTGGCGATCCAGGCGCATCATGGCGAGGACGCCGACGCGGTCGAGGATCGGATCTTCTCCGAGAAGTATCTTCTCGAACGGCCGCTGCTCGCCGCGATCCGCCGCGCGCAGGCGCCGGTGCTGCTGATCGACGAGATCGATCGCGCCGATGACGAGTTCGAGGCGTTCCTGCTCGAACTGCTGTCGGACTTCCAGGTCTCGATCCCTGAGCTCGGCACTGTCTCTGCCATCACCATCCCGCATGTCGTGCTGACGTCCAACGGCACGCGCGAGCTTTCGGATGCATTGCGGCGACGCTGTCTGTACCATTACGTCGACTATCCCGATGTCGATCGCGAGACGCGCATCATCCTGGCACGGATTACGAACGCGAGCCCGTCGCTGTCGCTGCAGATCGCGCGCATGGTGCAGGCGATCCGCAAGGAGGATCTGCGCAAGGTCCCCGGCGTCGCCGAGACGCTGGACTGGGCTGCCGCGCTGGTTGGCCTCGATATTCGCGATCTCAACGATGCGCCCGAGACGGTGCATGAGACGTTGATCTGCCTGCTCAAGACTCATGAGGATCGCGCCCGCTTCACGCCGGAAGTGACGCGGCGGCTGTTGGGGAAGGTCGCATGAGCTGCTGTGGCACCAATCCGGGCTTCGAGGAGATCGACGAGGTCTCGCGCCTCGTCTCCGGACGGCTCGCCGTCTTCCTCCGGACGCTGCGCGACAATGGCTTTCGCATCGGCCTTGCCGAGGGCCGCGATGCAGCGGCGCTGATGGCCGAAGGCTATGCGGCGCGGCCCGGATTGTTGCGGTCGGCGTTCAAGCATCTGTTCTCGGCGCGGAAGTCGGATTGGGAGAAGTTTGACGGGCTGTTCGATGCGTTCTGGCTCGGCAGGCGCGTGCGCTCGCGGCCGCGGACGATGGCGTCGGGGCAGGCGGCGAACAGCCCGTCGCTCAAGCGCCTGCAGGATAGCCAGACTGAACCGAGCGGCCAGTCGGTGACCGACCAAGTGCCGTCGTCCGACGATGCGCCCGAGGGGCAGAGCGGCGAGGGACGGATGGAAGGCGCCTCGCGCGCGGAAAATCTCGCCGAGGTCGATTTCCGCAAGCTCGCCGATCCCGAACAGGTCGCCCAGGCCCACGAGGCTGCAGCGCAACTCGCGAAGGTCATGCGCACGCGATTGACGCGACGGGACCTCGCGCGGCGGCGCGGCTACCGGCTCGATCTCCGCCGCACCATCCACCGCAACATCAGCCATGGGGGGGTGCCGATCAGCCTGGTGAAGCGGCAGCGCAAGGACAAGCCATTGCGGCTGATCGTGCTGCTGGATGCGTCGGGCTCGATGAGCATGTACACCAGCGTATTCCTGCGTTTCATCCACGGCGTGCTCGACGAATTCCGCGAGGCCGAGGCGTTCCTGTTTCATACCCGTCTCGCTTACGTCTCCGACGCCATGAAGGAGAAGGACGCTGGCCGCGCGCTCGACCGGCTCTCGATCATGGCGCAGGGCGCGGGCGGCGGCACAAGGATCGGCGAGAGCCTGCAGACGTTCAACCGCTGGCATGCCGCGCGCGTCATCCATTCGCGCAGTTGCGTGATGATCGTGTCCGACGGCTATGAGACCGGCGATGCGAGCGCTGCTCGGCCGCGAGATGGCCGCGCTTGCACGGCGCTGCCGCCGCATCGTTTGGCTCAACCCGATGATGGCCTGGGAGGGTTATGCGCCGGAGGCGCTCGGCATCAAGGCGGCGCTGCCGCATGTCGATCTCTATGCGCCCGCCAATACGCTGCAGAGCCTGCGCGCGCTCGAGCCCTATCTGGCGAAGCTCTAGAGGAGATTTCCGATGACTGCTCATGTCGAAGTCATGGACCTGGTCGCGCAGATGAAATCGGCCGAGCGGGCCTTTGTGCTCGCGACCGTGGTGCGTACGGTCTCGGTGACGGCGGCGAAGGCCGGCGCGAAGGCGATCATCGCGCCTGACGGCACCATCGTCGCGGGCTGGATCGGCGGCGGTTGCGCGCGAGCCGCGGTGCTGAAGGCGGCGCGCGAGGCGCTGGCCGACGGCGCGCCGCGGATGGTGTCGGTGCAACCGCAGGATCTGCTCGCCGAGCTCGGCGTCAAGGCCGGCGAGAGCCGCGAGGGCATCCGCTTCGCCAGCAACATGTGCCCGAGCCAGGGCACCATGGATATTTTCGTCGAGCCGGTGCTGCCGCATCCTTCGCTCATCATTTTTGGCGCGAGCCCGGTGGCGATGTCGCTTGCCGCGCAGGCGCGGACGCTCGGCTATCACGTCACGCTCGCCGCGCCCGCAGCCGATGTTCCCGCCAAGCCGGATGCCGACGAGCGGATCGATGGCTTCCAGTTGGGCGAGCTGAACGACGCCAAGCGCTTCATTGTGGTGTCGACGCAAGGAAAGGGCGACGAAGCCGCGTTGCGCGCAGCGGTCGCGATCGATGCCTGTTATCACGCCTTCGTCGGCAGCCGTCGCAAGATGGCTTCGCTGCGCGCGAAGCTGATCGGCGAGGGCGTGGACTCTTCGCTTGTGGACCGCGTCAAGGCGCCGGCCGGCCTCGACCTCGGCGCCATCACGCCGGAGGAGATCGCGATGTCGATCCTGGCCGAGATCACGATCGAGCGGCGGCGCGGCCAGCGCCTGCCGGTGTCCGCCTGAGGTGACCTGAAGGAACTGATCATGCAGATGAACGATAGCCAGCGCATCCCCGCGTCGAAGGAAAAGGTGTGGGCGTTGCTGAACGATCCCGCGGTGCTCAAGTTGTGCATTCCGGGTTGCGAGGCGCTCGAGATGACATCGCCGACCGAGATGACCGCGACCGTCGTCATCAAGGTCGGACCGGTGAAGGCGTCCTTCGGCGGCAAGGTGACGCTATCCGATCTCGATCCGCCGAATAGCTATCGCATTTCGGGCGAAGGCTCCGGCGGCGTCGCCGGATTCGCCAGGGGCGGCGCGACGGTGCGTCTGGAGGCGGAGAGCGCAGATGTCACGGTGCTGCATTACGAGGTCGATGCGCAGATCGGCGGCAAGCTTGCGCAACTCGGCTCGCGGCTGATCGACTCCACGGCCAAAAAGCTCGCCGGCGAATTCTTCACGCGCTTCGCCGCTGCGGCAGGCGGGACGCCGGATGCGGCGCCGGCGGAAGCAGGCGAGAAGAAGGGCTGGATCGCAAGCCTGATCTCGTGAGGGTTTGCGCGCGAGTAGGGTGGGCAAAGGCGCGAAGTGCCGTGCCCACCATCAAGCACTCCGCCCGTGATGGTGGGCACGCTCCGCTTTGCCCACCTTACCGATGTCGTCCCTGCGAAGGCGGGGACCCATAACCACAGGGAGGCGTTGTGGCGTCGGCAAGTGGTTGCAGCGGAGCACATCATACAGGCCTGTGGTTATGGGTCCCGGGTCAAGCCCGGGACGACGCGGGGGTGAGTTCTGATGCAAATGTCAAACAGCGTGAGGATGTGAACTCACGTTCTCGCGACGCGATGCGCCCGAGCTTTGCTTTACTTTCCACCCTCCTCGATATCAGAGGGCGCAGGGAAAGCCGGGTGCTGGTTGCACCCATGGGTCCCGTGCAACAAAAAGCACGGGGGTAGGACCACAGGTTCAACCGAAGCATTCCGGCTTTCC
>NZ_JBEGDB010000306.1:0-9156 GCF_043638955.1 Bradyrhizobium sp. 31Argb
GCTTCCTCCTAAAAGAAAGCCTTGAATCACGTTCAATCTGATTTGAGAATCCCAAGAGTCCACACGGCCTAGTGGCGTCCAGCGGCGGTGGCCTTGCGCGGCGTTGCGGGCTTGCCGTGTGGGTTGTGATTGGGGCCGTGCCGGCCGTTCGCCGCCGTCGGCAACTCGACAGGCGTGTGGCGCTGCTCCTTGGCGTCGAACACGGTTACATGAAGCTTCGGATGTCGCTTCTTGATCTCGATCGCGGCCTTCTCGGCGGCCTCGTAGCTTTCGTGCTCGGACTTCAATTGCCGATCGACGGCGACATGAAAAGGCTTCGTGAGCGATGGCTTGACTGACTTTCGAGCCGAACCCGCGACGTTATTGGCCATCGACGTTCTTACCGGCCCGATTCGGGTCGAGAAACCTGCTTTCCGTGAGGGACCGCGTTGCTTGCTCCTGGGCATTGGTCGACCCTTCTCAAGAACATGCCGGCATCTACGGACGGACACCTTCGTTCAGCCCATTTTCCGCTGCCGGAGCGTTGAGCTTGGTCAATAACAACGCAAATCAGCTCCGGCGGTGCCTATCGGTCTGTCGGCATCAGGCGGACGGAACGTTTCGTTCCAGATCCTCCAACCATGCCGCAGCGCTGGCGTCGGAGGGAGCGCGCCAATCGCCGCGGGGCGACAGGGACCCTCCCGACGAAACCTTGGGGCCGTTTGGCATCGCGGAACGCTTGAACTGGCTGAACGCGAAAAACCGCCGCAGGAAGACCTCGAGCCAGCGCCTGATATCGGCAAGCTGATAGGCCTTGCGTCGGTCGGTTGGAAACGCAGCCGGCCATTCGCCCTTGGCGACATCGTTCCAGGCATGCCAGGCGAGGAACGCGATCTTCGACGGCCGGAAGCCGAATCGAAGCGTATAGAACAGATTGAAGTCCTGTAGCTCATAGGGTCCGACGGCCGCTTCCGTGCTCTGCGGGGTCTCGCCGGCCTGAACAGGCACCAGTTCAGGCGAAATCTCCGAGGCCAGAATGGCGCGCAACGTCTTTGCGACTTCATCGTCGAATTGTCCTGTCGCGATGACCCAGCGGATCAAATGCTGGATCAACGTCTTCGGCACGCCGGCGTTGACGTTATAGTGCGCCATCTGGTCGCCGACACCATAGGTGCACCATCCGAGCGCCAGTTCGGAGAGGTCGCCGGTGCCGATGACGATCCCTCCGCGATAATTGGCGAGGCGGAAGAGATAGTCGGTGCGGAGCCCCGCCTGCACATTCTCGAAGGTGATGTCATAGACCGGCTCGCCGCGCCCCGCGGGATGATCGATGTCGCGGAGCATCTGCGTGGCGGCCGGGCGGATATCAAGCTCGCCGGCGCTCACCTGCAGCGCCTGCATCAAGGCCAGGGCATTGGCCTTGCTTTCGCTGCCGGTCGCAAAGCCCGGCAGCGTGTAGGCGAGAATGTTCGATCGCGGCAATCCGAGAAGATCGATCGCCTTGGCGGCAACGATCAAAGCGTGCGTGGAATCGAGCCCGCCCGACACGCCGATTACCACGCGCTTCGTGCCGATGGCCCGCAGCCGCTGCACCAGGCCCGCGACCTGAATGTTGTAGGCCTCGTAGCAATCCTGATTCAGGCGGCTCTGGTCGCTGGGCACGAATGGGAAGCGTTCGACCTTCCTCGCAAATCCGATGTCCGTCATCGGAGGCCGTAGCGAGTAGCCGATCTTCCGATAGGCGCCGGCACTCTTCTGCCTTCGATTGTCGTCGAAGGTGCTCATCAGGGAGCGTTCCTGACGCAGCAGGTCCAGATCGATGTCGGCGATCGTGATCTGTCCGTCCTGGCGGAAGCGCTCACCCTCCGCCAAAAGCACGCCGTTCTCGAAAATGGAGGTCTGGCCGTCCCAGGCCAGATCGGTGGTCGATTCCCCGATCCCGGCCGCGGCATAGACATAGGCGGCGAGGCAGCGCGCGGAGCAGGATCGCGACAGAAGATCACGCGACAGCGCCCGGCCGATCGTGATCGGACTGCCCGAGAGATTTGCAAGCACGGTCGCCCCGGCCAACGCGAGTTCCGATCCCGGCGTCACCGGGATCCACATGTCCTCGCAGATCTCCACGCCGATGGTCAGTCCCGGAACATCGTCCGCCGCAAAGAGCAGGTCGACGCCGAAGGGTGCGCGAACGTCGCCAATCGTGACCTCCAACCCGGTCAGTCCCGCGCCGGAGGCAAAGTGACGGGTTTCGTAAAACTCCCGGTAGGTCGGCAGGTACGTCTTGGGAACGACGCCGAGAATGCGGCCACGGTGAATGACAACAGCGCAATTGTAGATCCGTGCCCCATGACGCAGCGGCGCGCCGACGATCAGGACCGTCATCAGCTCGGTCGATGCGGTCCGAATCCGCTCCAACCCTCGCTCCACCGCATCCAGGAGCGGATCCTGCATGACCAGATCTTCGATCGCATAGCCGCACAGACACAGTTCGGGAAATACCGCTGTTGCCACCGACTGCCTGTGGCAAGCGTCGGCGGCCTCGATGATCGCGGTCGCGTTGGCGGCCGGATCGGCCACGCGGGACACCGTGACGCAGGCGGCGGCCCGGGCGAAGCCGTGGCGGTAGATCGAATGGAAACTCATATGGCTCGGCTCCGTCCGGCAAGATCCGGTTGCAAGACAACTCCCCGGTCGATGCCGCGCCGTCAAGTCATCTCAATTGGGTCCAGTCTATTCGAACACGGGGCGGTGCCAAGCAGATCTACCGATCGCCGCGAAACGTCGATTTGCCGTTTGGGTCAAGCCTCCCGGTAATCGAGCAGGATCAGCCCGACGAGGATGAATGCCACGGGCCAGATCCAGGAGGCGATCCGGCTTGCCCTGCCGTCGAGACGCAGCTCCAGCCAGCGGGCCCATCCGGCAAGGATGCCGCATAGCGCCAGCGGCGTGTGGCTCATCTCGATCAGGAGCTGGTCCTTGATATTGGCGATGGCATGGGAATGGGTGAGCAGCAGTGCGCCGCCGATCGCGGTGGTCAGCGGAAACACCAGCGCCGCTTTGCTCTTCCTGAGCCCGCCGACCTGCACGCGCCACTCGAACAGACCAAACACGACGATCAGCAGCACGAAGATGCGATGCTGTGCGATCTCCGGATCGCGCAGCGATTCGAAAAAGCCGAACTGTCCGAGCGGCCACGCCGCTTCGTCGGCACGGAAGAACAGAAACATGGCCATGGCAAGAAACAGCAGCGGCCAGTGCCTCGCCCACCGGCCCCAGCGAAAATGCTGGATCAGGGCGAGAAGGCCGATGAGGATGACGAAGATCCCCGCCCAATGGTGGTTGAATTCCGACCAGGCGACATCCGCCGCGTTGCGGGGCAGGATCGTGCCCTCGCCTGGGACATAGGCCAGCGGTGCCGTTGTCCGCTGCGCATCGGCCGCAGCAATTTTTCTCTGCAATTCCGCGACGGTGAGCTTGTCATAATCAGGGCTTGATAGGCGGATCGGGAATTGCGGCGTGAACCGCTCGACGATTTCGGACCAGCTCACCCGGTCCTGGGCCAGACCGACGCCCGGCGGCAGCGACGTCAGCGAGGCGGCGGCAAAGATCACAGCCGCGCCGATCCCGATCTCCACTTCGGCGAACCGCTTCAGCCGGATGATCGGCGTTGAAGCGTCGCGGCGCAACCGGTCGACGGTGAAGAAGTTGAAGGCGCCGAGGGCGAGCAGCATCAGCAGCAGACAGACCTTCGCGCTTGTCATGACGCCATAGGCGGTGCCGTAGATCGCTTCGAAGGAGCCGATATAGCCGATCGACATCACGATGCCGCCGACGAGGATGGCGCCCACCGAAGCCATCGACATCAGGGAATAGCGCCGCCCGATCAGCTTCCAGTCAACCGGATCTTGACAGAGGTTGAGCGCAATCAGGAAGCACGGCAGGCCCCCGATCCAGACCGCGGCACCGAGCATGTGCAGCCCCCCTGAGACGAGGTAGGGCCATCGCAGGTCGAGACGACTGGCTGCGTGAGTGACCGAAAGCTGCGCGATCAAGATCACGGCGGCGAGGCCGACAAGAAAGAGAAGCCGTGATGTTTTCCACGACGCTCTTGCGAGAAGAGCAATGAGGAAGGCGCAAGCGGCGATCACGAGGTCCGCTCGTACGAAACCGGCCCCGGCGGCCTCCGCCCACGAAAGCTCGAGCGTGCCGACAAGCGCGAGCGCGTTAAGTACGAGCGAGCAAAGCGTGAAGATGCCCAAGAGGAACGAGCTGATAAGAAGAAATGTCCGGCAACGGCTGCCAGTCTTGGCGCTCTCGACGGAAAGCCAGGGCTCGAGCGGTTGCAGCAGCACAAGCAGGAACGCAAGCGTGCCGAGCGTGAAAGTCTGGCTCGTGAGAATCAGCCCCCGCAGAACGACGGACAGGAAGCCGAAAATGTCGAGAAAGAGCGACACGGCTATCGCACGGTGAACGGAATATCGCCGCGCGTGATGTGCCCGTCGACGCTCAGCACCTGCCAGCGCAGACGCCAAGCACCAGGGCTGAGACCTTTTGCCTCGGCATCCAGGGCATCGGGCGGCGAGTCGGTCGCCGGTGTGAGCCGCTGCTCTGTCCCACCAGCGCCGATCAGGGTCACTTTTGAACGATCGTGATCGATCCGACTATTGAACTGCAGATGGATCGGCACATTGGCGGCAGGCATGACCGCGTCGGCCGCGGGCGACGACTTGATCACGATGGCGTGCGCCGTGGCCTCTTGGAGAGAAAGCAAGAGAAGGAGCAGTGCCGAAAACGGTAATTGAATTCTGGGTCTCATGCGCGGCGGACTATTCGTGTGGAGAAGGCATGTAGTCTTTTCGGCGGTTCTCATGACCAAGCTTACTGACGTGGCTGTACGAACCAGTCCCATATCGCGATTGACATGCGTTCGTTGAATTCGGCGTCAACTATCCACTGGATATCGGGTAAAGACCGCGTGAACTCAGCGAAGGAGCGCCGAGCCGATTGGGCGGGAAACTCCGCTCACCGCATCGAAATGCGAAAAAATGATACGACATCGTTTTGTTAAGTCAAGCGCATTCCAACCGCCGCGGCCTTGAAGCAGCTAGCGTGACGCTGCCGGCACACAGGATATATGGCGCACCGTTTGACGGCTCAAACAACGGTACGCCAAACCACACTTCGGTTACGGATGTAGCCGCTCAGTCCGCGCGCGTCATGATCCGGTAGCAGAGCTAGCCAACATTTGACAGCACAGGGATCGACGAGCGGCGCACCGCAAAGCTGACGGAGCGCCTCATGAAGAGCTCTATCTGAGATCGGACGAAAGCCGGGTGCACGGATGATGTTTTCGGATCTAGCGTACTACCTGTTCACGGTCTTCAACGCTCTGCGGGTCATTTCCTATCTGCCGCAGATCTACAGGATCGCGCACGATACCAATGGTGCCTCAGCCATTTCCTATTCGACCTGGTTTCTCTGGACTGCCGCGAACGGATCAACGGCCGTCTACTCCTTCTCCAATCTCGGGGACATCACGCTGGGCTTGACCAACGGGTTCAACGCGCTGTGCTGTGTGATCGTCGTCGCGCTGACGGCGTTCAAGCACCGCCAGTTTCAATCGCAGGTCAGGTAGGACTGCGAGAGTCGACCACACTTGGCGTCCGCGAGTCCCAATGCGCGGTTCGATGTCGGACAGCCTGAGCGCCGAGCGGCAATCCATTCCGACAAGCGAGCCATTGAACCTGCATCACTCCGATCGCGTTTGTCTTTGTCGGGAGCTGGTTCCGTCGACCGCTGCAGCTAGCGAGGCAACAGACCCTATGGCGCGCCACGACGAAAGCATTCGGTACATATTTTCTTTGAATCTCATCTCCTGACGTTACCATCCGTAAGTTGTGCAGCCCGATTGTCCGCGCGACTACCCGAAAGGGTAGTGGTATTGAATCAGCGATGATCTAAAGTTGTTCGCTGAATAGCGCCAACCGAAGCACTCAAGCGCAAAGACCTTACAAAGTTTTCCGGCTACCGGCGACGCAAGTCGCCGAACAGAAGGATTGTGCCGATGGCCTTCCGGTTTCTCGCAAGTGGCGTCACGGCGTCGGAGGCACTCGCGGCGACCGCGTTTCCTTAAACTGCAACAGATACGTCGCCTCAGCGTCTGAGGCTGGCACGCGACTGGAGAAATGCGATGCAGAACGCGAACGGAATCAGCACAATAGTCGATCGCCTCTTTTCACCTCTTGTCGCACCTCTCGGGATCCCCGAGCCGAAGAAGTCCGTCGGAATCCTGGTCGGCGCGACGGTCGCCGGCCAGCGCTATTATTTCCGGTTCGGACAAGTCGACCTGCATGAGGGCGGCACCGGTTCGATTGAGGACACCGTGGTCTTCATCGGCTCGAACACCAAGGTGTTCACGGCAACGCTTCTGGCGCTCGCGGCGTCGCAGACCTCGGCGACGCAGGACACCCGCGTCACCGATCTGCTGCCGTCCGACATCATCCTGAAACAGCCCCACGGCGACATCCTGCTCTGGCACCTCGCCACCCACAGCGCCGGATTCCCGACCCCGGTATGCGGGCAGCGGCCGGCGTTCGGCGACTATCCGCTCTCGTCGCTGGGCGCATTCCTGAACGACTTCACGCCACCCTATAAACCCGGCAGGCACTGGGTCTACAGCAATCCGGGCTTCGCGCTTCTCGGCGTGCTGCTGTCGCATGCCTATGCTGGCGGCAATAGCGCGTTCAACTGGGACGCGACGTACCAGAACTGGCCGGCGCTTGTGGTCGACCGCGTGACGGCGCCGCTCGGCATGACGTCGACGCAAGTCAATTCCAGCGCCGTGAAGGCGAAGGTCGCGCAAGGCTACAATTACGTCCCGCCCACGAGCCTGCCGCCGTCCTACAAGACAGTCGAGCCGCCGGACTGGGTGCTGACTTCGGCGGGGCTCGGCGCCGGCGCGCTGTCTTCGACGCTCGCCGACATGCTGACGTTCCTGGAGGCCGAAGTCAGTCCGCCGGAGGGACATCTTGGCCTGGCGATGAGACAGACCCAGAAGGTCCACCCGCCGTCCAACGTGCTGTCCATGGGGCTCGGCTGGCAACTGTCCAACGACTACTTCGACAAGAACGGCGGCTTCGACGGCTACGAGACCTACATGGCTTTCGATGCCACGCACAAGGTCGGCGTGTTCGTGTTCGGCAACACCAGCGGCGGCGCGGGCGACGTGATCACGACGAACGGGCGCATCCTGCTCGGCGAGCTGCGCGGCATCCCGGCGATGCCGTCGACATTTCCGACTCCGCACACAATCCCGCAATGCCCGTGAGGCCGGAGATCGCACCATCGCGATCCCGACACGGTTTCTCATCGAAACGGAGCCTGACACCATGACGGATCATCGAGACCTATCGCTTCTTCAAGACAGCGCGTTGCCGAAGCATCTGCTGCAGGCCCGCGAAGCTGCAGCCGATCCCAATGAGGTGCAGCACGTCACGCTGCGGCTCGTGCCGCGCTGCGGCGACGAGGCTCTACTGGCGCGAGCGAGCGCGGCGACGAGCCAAAGCCGGTCCCGGCGCAAGACAGCGGAAGCCGTATCGCCATGACCGGTTCGCCGGCTGCAAGACCCCGCCGGGCGGCATGACCGCCCGGTCTCGTCCCGATCGTTCCACTTCACACAACGGAGGCTCTCATGTCGACGCAGGAAGCTGCTCTCAACGCCATCTTGAATCCAGGGTACGATCCGACAACCGCCGAGACCGGGCGCTCGATCCGGCCAGTGTTCGCCGGAGCGCTGCCCACATCTGCAACTGTCAATCCCGACTATCTGCCGCCACCGCAGGCTCAGGGCACGGCGCAGCACCAGGGCAGTCCGGGCAGTTGCGCCGCGTGGGCCTCGACCTATGGTCTTGCCACCTTCACCGCCGCTGCCGCGTCGAAGCAATCGCCGTCGACCGCGTCGCTGCAGGCGAGCCCGGCCCACATTTATATCCAAGTCATGAAGAGCTACGGCGTCAGCACCTGCAACGGCTCGCGGCTCAACTCCTATCTCGACCTTCTGACCCAGGCAGGAACGCCAAACTGGGCAACGGCGCCGTATTATCCGAGCTGCCCCGAGCTCTGGTCGAGCTATGATGCGAACCCGACCGTCGACGCGAGTTTCCAGATTCCCGGCTGGGCGATGGTGGACACGTCCGATCTCGATTCGATCAAGGCGGTGATCGCCAATGGCGGCGCGCTCTGCTACGGCACCGCGCTGAACGAGGGCTTCGGGAGCTACAACAGCACCTCGCCGAGTCCGATGACCGGCCCTTTCATCAAGGACAAGAGTCCGGACGGCAAGCTCGTCGGCCACTGCATGCTCATCATCGGCTACGACGACGACCAGCAAGCCATCCTGATCCAGAACAGCTTCGGCCCGGATTGGGGTCACCAGTGGAACGGCAGCGGCGGCTATATCTGGATGGGCTACAAGCTCTTCCAGTATCTGGCGCAAGGGAAGGCAATGTACGTCACGCCCTGATCGCCGGACGGGCGCTGGATCGCGACGGAGGAAGTGCTGGCACTGTGCCCGCCGGGCCTCCAAGCAGTAGCTCGACGCCGCCGTAGCCGCAGCGAAGGCCGCCTACCCGGCTTGGGCGGCCAACGGCGCGCACGCCCCCGCGTTCTATCCACGAACATCAAGGTACAACGGTGTCCTTCGCAGGCCTTGACGTATTGGAAATCCTCCTCGTACACAAGCTGCGCCATCGCTTGCGCGATTGGAAGCAGCAAGGCATCAGGCGATCGCCAGCGGCGCTGACGGCTCCATGCCAACCCCGAAACTGGCGCTTGATCCCCATCCCCCTTCGTCGGCCTCTTCCGAACGGTCTCACGAGCAACGATCCGGCCAAATTCCTCGTCCCTGATGAGTACGCGGTTTAGCGGCTCCAGTTCCTGGAGAACTCTCGGCTTGAGAGGCTTGCCCTTATACGCCTTGACGAATCCGCGAAACCACTCGCGCAGTTTGCGCGCTTGAGCCGCAACTGCATCAAACTCCCCCGCTACCGCCCTTCTGCGCAGATCAGCGACGACCTCGGGCGGCACCAAATCGGCTTGCAGAAGCGCATTGCCTCATCAAGAATGTTACCGGAGAACTGACCGTCAGGATTGGGGCGGCGACACCGAATCGGATCGGTG
>NZ_JBEGDB010000307.1:0-9131 GCF_043638955.1 Bradyrhizobium sp. 31Argb
CACTCCCGCGAATCATCGTTCAACTCACGGAATCAGCGATCAAATTCCTTCGCAAGATGTGCGAATATGACAGCCGCAAGAGCGGGGAGAGGTGGTCGCAAGCCTCACTTCTCCGCGTCGATCACCTCGCCGACCGGCTTCCATTTCACGCCGTCGAACTGCATCAGTTGTTCCTGGCTCATCGGCGTGTAGCGCGTCGGGGTGCTGTTGAGCTTGATGCCCGGAAGCATGATCGGGAGGACGAGATCCTTGATGCTGGTCGCCTGCTTCATCAGGTTCTCGCGCGTCAGGTCATCGCCGCAATTCTTCAAGACGTGAACGAAGGTCTGCGCCGTCGCATAGCCGAACACGTGATAGGTCTCGGACGGGTTGGCTTCGGGCATGTATTGCTTCATGAAGGCGAGATATTCCTTCACGCCGGCATCGTCGGCCCATGCCGCATCGTTCGGATCCTTGCGGAAGGCGACGGTGATGACGCCCTTGGAATTCTCCAGCCCCGCCGGCACCAGCGTGCTGGAGATCGAGCCGGCGGCGTCACTGAGAAGATGCAGCGCATCCCATTTCGTTTCCGCCATCTTCTTGATGGCCTGCGCGGAGAATTTCGGCGTCGAAATGTCGAGGAACACGTCGGCGCCGGTGGCCTTCAGGATCAGGATCTGCGAGTCGATGGTCGGCTCGGCGATCTCGTAGCTGAGCTCCTTGACGATCATCGTGGCGGCCTTGTCGCCAAGCCCGTCACGAAAGCCCTTGAGGTGATCGCGGCCGAAATCGTCGTTCTGGAACAGCACCGCGACTTTCGCATTCGGCCGCTCTTTGAGGAGATATTTGGCGTAGATCACACCCTTGGCATGGTTGTTCGGCTGCCAGCCCATCGACCACGGATAAGTCGCAGCCTCGGAGACGCGGTTGGCGCCGGTACCGAGGAACAGGCCCGGCACCTTCTTCGCGTTCAGATATTTCTGTGTGGCGAAGTTGGTCGGCGAGCCGAAGGTGCCGACGATGGCGAGCACCTCCTCGCTTTCGACGAGGCGGCGGGTCTGTTCGACGGCCTTGGGCGGGCTATAACCGTCGTCGAGCGAGACCAGGTTGATCTTGCGGCCATTGACGCCGCCTTCCGCATTCACCTTCTGGAAGTAAGCGGTCATCGCGCGGCCGATCGCCGCGAAGCTCGACGCCGGGCCGCTATAGGGCATGGTCTGACCGATCTTGACCTCGCTATCAGTCACGCCCGGTCCGTAGTTCTTCTCCTGTGCGAATGCGGAGAACCCCGCCCATGCGATTGCACAGGTCGCCACCATGAGCTTCTTCATGCTCTTTTCCTGTCTTCGTTGTTGATGATCTCTGATCAGGCCGGCTGCAGATAGCGCTGCTTCAGCACGTGCTTGAACAATTTGCCGTTCTCCTGCCGCGGCAGCTCGGCCTCGAAATCGATCGAGCGTGGGCATTTGACATGCGACAGGCCGTCCCGGCAGAACGCCATCAGGTCGTCCGCAAGCGCCGATGATGCCTTCGACGGCTCCCTGAGCTGCACCACGGCTTTGACCTCCTCGCCATATTCCGGATTGGGGATTCCGAACACGGCGACATCAGCGACATCAGGATGCAGCGCCAGGCGGTTCTCGATCTCGGCGGGATAGATATTGACGCCGCCGGAGATGATCATGTGCGAGCGGCGGTCGGTCAGATAGAGATAGCCGTCGTGATCGAGATAGCCGACATCGCCGATCGTCGACCAGCCCTTGGCGTTTCGCGAGCGTGCGGTCTTCTCGGGATCGTTGTGGTAGACGAATTGTGGGCCGTCGAAATAGACGTCGCCGATCTCGCCGGGGCCAAGTTCGTTATGCGCTTCGTCGAGGATATGGATGGTGCCGACGCAGGCGCGCCCGACCGAGCCGCGGTGCGTCAGCCAGTCCGCGGTCGAGATGCAGGTGGCGCCATTGCGCTCCGAGCCCGCGTAATATTCCCAGACGATCGGTCCCCACCAGTCGATCATCCGCTCCTTGAGCTCGGGCGGACAAGGCGCGGCGGCGTGGATCGCGCAACGATGAGAGGAGAGATGGTAGCGGGCCCGCACCTCGTCCGGCAGGGCGAGCAGACGGAAGAACATCGTCGGCACCCACTGGCTGTGGGTGATGCGGTAGTGCTCGATGGCGGCCAGCGCCTGCTCGGGCACGAACTTCCTCATGATCACGGCGGTACCGCCGCTCTCCAGCGTGCGCATGGTGAAGCGAAGCGGCGCGCCATGGTACAGCGGTGCCGGAGAGAGATAGACCGTATCCTCCGCGAAGCCGAAATTGTCGCGCACCCAGTCGCCGGATGCCTGGGCCTGGCGGAGGTTGGCGAAGAGCGGCTGCTTGATACCCTTCGGCCTGCCGGTCGTGCCTGAGGAATAGAAGAAATCCTTGCCGACGGGCCCGTCGGGAATCTCGATCAGGCGATCGAAGCGGGCGAGCTCCGCGGCATAGTCAAAGCTACCGTCCAATGCGCCGCCAAGCGCGTACACCGCGCACCGGTGCGGATTGTCGGCCAGCAGCGCCTGGACCGCGTCCGCAAAACGCGCGGCGACGAAGAACAGCTTGGCGCCGCTGTCGCGCACGATATAGGCTGCCTCTTCGGGCCTCAAATGCGTGCTGACAGGCGTATAATAGACGCCGTGGCGTCGCGCGCCCCAGATCAGCTCGAAATAAGTAGGGTCGTTGTCGAGCATGATCGCGATGCCGTCGCCGGCAGCGAGCCCCGTCCAGATCAGGAGCTGCGTGACGGCATTGGCGCGGCGGTCGAGCTCGCCATAGGTAATCGCTTGGTCGGAAAACGCGACGAGCGCGGCGGTCTTGTCGGGATGACGTTCAGCCCATTGGCGCAGGATTGGCATTTCTTCCCCGTGTTGGCCGAGAACTCGGCCTTTGCGGGGATTATCCGCGTCAGCGCGCAGTCATTGAATGACCGCGCATGCCAATCCGATTGGCGGAATCCGACTGCGTCACTCTGTCCGGGAGTTGCGGCGCTCGCGGAACTCGCCAGGCGTCACGCCGGTCCACCGCCTGAACGCGCGATGGAAGGTGCTGAGCTCGGAGAAGCCGAGCGAGACCGCAATTTCTTCCAGCGACAGGCGGGACTTCTGCAGCAGGTGGGTGGCGAGGTCGCGGCGCAGCCGGTCCTTGATTTCCTGAAAGCCGCAGTTCTCTTCTTCGAGCAGGCGGCGGCGCAGCGTCTGCGGCGAGACCGCCAGCACCCCGGCGATGTCCTCGAACGACAGCGGACGCTTGAGGTTGCGGCGGAGAATGCCGCGCACCCGTTCGGCCATGCTGCTGTCGTCGCGGTAGCGCACCAGAAGCGCATTGGGCATCGATGCGAGGAAACGCCGCAGCCGCTCCTCGTCCGGCATGATCGGCAGATCAAGCAACTCAGCGTCGAAGCGAATTTCGGTGCGCGGCTGATCGAACAGCATCGGCGCCCGGTAGAACAGCTCGAGCTCCCCGCTGAACGGTTCTTCCGGGAAGACGTAGTGGACGGTGATCAACGGCAGCCGGCGGCCCACCAGCCAGCACATCAGCCCATAGGCGAACAGCAGGATCGCGCCATTGACCATGCGCCGCCGGCTCGGCTGGGCGATGGTGTCGGTGACATAGAGCGAAGCGTCATCCGGGCCTTCCGCCAGCCGCACCACGAAATCGTCCGTGACCAGATGATAGAACTGGCAGCCGATCCGGATCGCTTCGCGCAAATTGGCGGAGCGGATCAATAGCCGGCACATCATGCGAAAGGTGCCGGGCTTGATCGGGCGGTTGCACAAGAGCCAGAGCTCATCGCGCGTCTCCCGGGTCAGGATCGCGATCAGGCGGCCGAACTGGTCCTGCGGCAGCCGCGCGCCCGGCTTCTCGAGTTGCTCGGGCGTGATCCCGGCACGCGCCAACAGCCGGTCGATATCGAAGCCGGCCTCGCGCACGCCGCTCAGCACCGGCCCGACATAGCCGGAATCGATCGCTGAACGCGACGGCGCAGCGCGTGATGATCGAAGTGCGGCGGAGGCTCCCGGCATGGCGTGGTCATGTTAGCGCCCGGATTGTTCCGTCGCCACCATTCCTGTGGCAGGCAAGGTCAACGCAACTGATCGTTTTCGTCATTGCGGGTGCGGGACTTCTTTTCATTCTCGCCCGTGTGATTGCCGCCGGAGGACACTGATGCGCGCGTTGATGAGTTGCGAGCCGGGCGGGCCCGAAACCCTGCGGCTGCTCGATGTGCCGGAGCCGGTCCCTGGGCCGGGACAGGTGCTGGTGGCCGTGAAGACGTGCGGCGTGAACTATCCGGACCTTCTCACGATCCAGGATCGCTATCAGGTCAAGACGCCGCGGCCGTTCGCGCCCGGAGCTGAGGTGGCCGGCGTCGTGGCCGCGGCAGGGGAAGGGGTTGCCGCGCTGCGCGTCGGTGATCGGGTCGCGGCGCGGACCGGAACCGGCGGCATGGCGGAGTTCGTTGCGGTCGATGCCACGCGCTGCAGCCCGATTCCCGACGGCATGTCGTTCGTCGATGCCGCGGTCATGCAGTTCACCTTCGAGACAGCCTATTACGCGCTGCACACCCGTGCCGGCGTGCGCGCCGGCGAAACCGTGCTCGTGCTGGGCGCAGCAGGAGGCGTCGGCATTGCCGCCGTGCAGGTCGCGCGCAATCTCGGCGCCCGCGTCGTCGCCGCGGCATCATCGGGCGAGAAGCTGGGCTTCGCTCGCCAGCACGGCGCCGCCGAGGGCGTGGTCTATTCGGCCGACACGACAGGGGATGGTCGCGAGCTCGCTGCGCGGCTGAAGCAAACGGTCGGTTCGCGCGGCGCCGACGTGATCATCGATCCCGTCGGCGGATGGCTCTCGGAAGCCGCCATTCGCTGCATCGCAGAGGGCGGGCGCTACCTCGTGCTCGGCTTTACCGCAGGCATTCCGTCACTGCCGCTCAACCTTCCTCTGCTGAAGAATTGCGATGTGCTTGGGATCAACTGGCGCACGTTCACGCTGTCACAGGATGCACGCCTCGCCGAGAATCGGCGTGCGCTCCAGGCCTGGTATTCGCAAGGCATGCTGTCATCAGGTATCAGCGCCGAATTCCCGCTCCAGGGGGGCGGCAAGGCGATCCAGCACCTCGCCGACCGGCGCGCCCTCGGCAAGGTCGTCGTGGTGATCTGAGTGCGCGCGTCCTCGCTCCAGGCGGGAGGTCGTCACCCGGCCCGATCTGCGCGATCGGAAATTCTGCAATGCACCTGGGCCCTCACGGCAAGATGACCGTGGGCGCCGCTTGCCGCCGTGCGGCACGCTGATATGGTCTGCGGCCGGCGAAATGGATTGCATTCGCCTGCTTTCGCCGAAATTCATAGTCATCCCGCGCTGCAGGAGTTTCTCATGACACACGCGTTTCGCTTCCATCAGGCCGGCGGTCCCGAGGTTCTGAAATGGGAAGAGGTCAAGCTCGGCAAGCCTGGTCCCGGCGAAGCGCGGATCCGTCACACGGCAGTCGGCCTGAACTTCGTCGATATCTATAACCGCGCAGGCGTCTACGGCGTGCCGCTGCCGAGTGGTCTTGGCAGTGAAGGTGCTGGAATCGTCGAGGAAGTCGGGTCCGGCGTCACCGACCTCAAGCCGGGCGATCGCGTCGCCTATGGCAACTCGCCGCTCGGCGCCTATGCCGAGGAGCGGCTGATCCCGGCCGACCGTCTGCTCAAATTGCCCGACGGCATCGATGACAAGACCGCGGCGGCGATGATGCTCAAGGGCCTTACGGTGCAGTACCTCATTCGCCAGACTTATCGCGTCAAGAGCGGGGACACGATCCTGCTGCATGCCGCGGCCGGCGGCGTCGGCCTGATCCTCGGCCAATGGGCGAAACATCTCGGCGCCACCGTGATCGGCACGGTCTCCACCGACGAGAAGGCAAAGCTCGCGAAAGCCCATGGCACTGCGCACACCATCGTCTACACGCGCGAGGATTTCGTCGCTCGCGTCAAGGAGATCACCGGAGGCAATCTGGTGCCTGTTGTCTACGACTCCGTCGGCAAGGACACCTTCCTGAAATCGCTGGATTGCCTGGCGCCGCTCGGCGTCGCGGTGCTGTTCGGCCAGTCCTCCGGCAGCATCGAGCCGCTCAACCTCGGCCTCCTGGCACAGAAGGGCTCGCTGTACGTGACCCGCCCGACGCTGAACACCTATGGCGCCAAGCGCGAGAACCTGGTGGCGATGGCGAACGAACTGTTCGACGTGGTGAAATCAGGCGCGGTCAAGATCGAGATCAACCAGACCTATCCGCTCAAGGACGCCGCCAAGGCACACGCCGATCTCGCCGCCCGCAAGACCACGGGATCCACGGTGTTCCTGGTGTGAGTGCGCTCAGTGTCGTAGCCCGGGTGGAGCCGCAGGCGTAACCCGGGACCGCTCTCAAACGCGGACATGGATGTCCCGGGTTGCGCTTCGCTCCACCCGGGCTACGGAACTACGGAACGACGCACTAATCCGTCCCGGCCCCAAAACGCTCGACCAGGAAGTCGATGAACAGCCGCACCTTCACTGAGAGGTGGCGGGTCGGAGGGTAGATCGCATAGAGCGTCAGCGGTGGTGCGTGATAGTCCGCGAGGATGGTCTTCAGCGCTCCGGTGTGGAGCGCATCGCCGGCGATGAAGGTCGGGATCAGCGCAATCCCGTGGCCCTTCGTGGCGACGTCGCGCAGCACCTCTGCGTTGTTCGCGCATAGCGACCAGGATGGCTGGATCCAGTGATCGCCATCCGCACCCGTCAGCTTCCATTGGTTGCCGGTCAGCAGGAAGCCATAGGTCAGCGCAGCATGCTCGCGAAGATCGCGCGGATGGGCCGGCGTGCCCTGCTTGGCTAGGTAGTCCGGCGAAGCGCAAACGACACGGTCGATCGGCGCGATCCTGCGCGCGATCAGGCTCGATGATTCCAGCTCCGCGATCCGTAACGTGACGTCGAAGCCGTCCTGCACGGGGTCGAGCAGGTCGTCGCTCAGGACGAGCTGAAGCTGGATCTTCGGATATTTCCCCATGAAGTCCGCGACCGCCGGGCCGAGCCGCAGCGTGCCGAACGACATCGGCGCGTTGACGCGAAGCAGTCCGTGCGGCGTCGATTGCGCCTGCGACACCGCCTGATCCGCCGCGTCGAGTTCGGACAGGATCGAGAGCGCGCGCTCGAAATACATCTGGCCGCTCTCATTGGCGCTGACATGGCGGGTGGTGCGGTTGAGGAGCTGCACGCCCAAACTCTCTTCGAGCTCGGCCACATACTTGCTGACCGCGGAGCGGGAGAGCCGAAGCTGCCGGCCGGCCTCGGCGAAACTGCCGGTCTCCACGACCTTCACGAACGCCCGCAGGCTCGCAACCTTGTCCATCTTGCCTCCGGCTCATTTCACCCGTCATTGCGAGGAGCGTAGCGACGAAGCAATCCATGGCTCCGCACGCGGCGAGGTGGATTGCTTCGCGGAGCCTGTCATCGGGCGGCGCTACGCGCCGACCCGGTGGCTCGCAATGACCATGCGATCGGGATTGTCCTCAAATCGTAGACAGTGGCGCCATGAAAGCATGGATTGTTCTCAGAACATAGCGGGCCAATATTGCCAACAACGGGCCCGATCGGCTCCCGAGTTAATCAGGAGAGACCAATGTCTGGCATCCATCATGTCACCGCCATCGCCGGCAACCCGCTGAAGAATTTCGATTTCTACACGCGCTACCTCGGCCTGCGGTTCGTCAAGAAGACCGTCAATTTCGACGACCCCACGACCTATCATTTCTATTACGGCGACGCGGTCGGCCATCCCGGCACCATCCTGACGTTCTTCCCCTGGGAAGGCGCGCCCGCCGGCCGCCGTGGTGTCGGCGAGACCCATCAGACCGCCTTCCGCGTGCCGGCGCGCTCGCTCGGCTATTGGGTGCAGCGCTTCGTCGAGAAGGGCATCCCCCATCAGCCGCTGGAGAAGCGCTTTGGTGAGTCGGTCCTGCCGTTCACCGATCCCGATGGCATGGCGCTCGCGCTGGTCGGCATTCCCGGCGCGGAAGACGAGTCGGCCTGGAGCAATGGGGATGTGCCTGCTGAGCACGCCATCCGCGGCTTCCACGGCGTGACCTTGCTGCTCGAGACTGCCGAGAAGACCGCCGCCATCCTCACCGATGTGCTCGGCTTCCGCGAGGTCGCGCGCGAGGGTTCGGTGATCCGCTTCGCTGCTCCCGGTGACGTCAAGGGAAGCATCGTCGACATCTACGAGGCCAAGGGCTTCCTGCGCGGTCGCCAGGGCGTCGGCTCCGTGCATCACATCGCGTTCCGCGCGGCTGATGATGTCGAGCAGGGCCAGATGGCGCAGAAGCTGGTCTCGGCCCACGGCCTGCATCCGACCGAGCAGAAGGATCGGAATTACTTCCGCTCGATCTATTTCCGCGAGCCCGGCGGCGTGCTGTTCGAGATCGCGACCGACATTCCGGGCTTTGCGGTCGACGAACCCGTAGAGAGCCTCGGCCACACCTTGAAGCTGCCGGCGTTCCTCGAGCGGCATCGCAAGGAGATCGAAAGCGTGCTGCCTGATTTGGGAGAAGTCGCATGACGAACGAGACACCCTTTGTCTATCGCTTCGTGCCGGCGGAAGGGGCGGGTGCTCCGCCCCTTCTGCTGCTCCACGGCACCGGCGGCGATGAGAACGATTTGCTCGATCTCGGACGGATGCTGTCGCCGGATTCAGCGTTGTTGTCGCCGCGCGGCCGCGTGCTGGAGAACGGGATGCCGCGCTTCTTCCGCCGTCTTGCGGAGGGAGTGTTCGATGAGGACGACGTTCGGCGGCGCGCCGTCGAACTGGCCGACTTCGTCGACGCGACACGCAGGCGTCTCGGCATCGGCGCGCCGGTGGCGGTCGGCTATTCCAACGGCGCCAACATCGCCGCGGCCACGATGCTGCTTCGCCCCGGCACGTTTTCGGGCGCGGCGCTGTTGCGCGCGATGGTGCCGCTGTCCGATCCACCGCCCGCTCAATTGGGTGGCATGCCGGTGCTGATCGCCTCGGGACAGATGGACCCGATCGTGCCTAGCATTACAGTTGTCTTTTTGTTTTGAAGTGCGCGCGCTGGGCGGCGGCCTGGTGAGCTCTACGCCAAAGTG
>NZ_JBEGDB010000308.1:0-9108 GCF_043638955.1 Bradyrhizobium sp. 31Argb
CCTGCCACCCGAAAACTTGCCGATCCTCGAATGGCTCGGTATCAAAACGTCAAAATCACTGTGATGAACCACTAGCCCCTTCAGGTCCTTGCCATCCAGCAAGATCTGCCCGGTATATTTGACCATACCGCTGACGGCGCGCAGCGTCGTCGTTTTGCCTGCACCGTTGGCGCCGAGCAGCACGGCGATACTCTTTTCGCCGACCGCGAGCGAAACGTCGTGCAGCACCGGAATGCGCCCGTAGCCGGCGCTAACGCCCTTGATCTCGAGAACGCTCACGCTGTTTCCCCAAATAGGCCTGGATGACGCGGGGGTCTGCCTTGACGTCGGCCGGCTTGCCTTCGGCGATCTTGTTGCCGAAGTCCAACACGATGATGTCGTCCGAGACGCTCATCACCATGCCCATGTGATGCTCGACCAGCAGCAAGGTCAGGCTGAATTCGTCGCGCACCCGGACCAGCGTGTGGGCGAGTTCATCGACCTCCGAGTGCGACAGCCCGCCGGCCGGCTCGTCGAGCATCAAGAGCGAGGGACGAGACGCCAGCGCGCGGGCAAGCTCGACCCGCTTGAGCGTCGGATAAGGCAAGCTGTCGATGCGTTCATCGTGCAGGTGATCGAGCTGCAGGCGCGCCAGCAACTCCATCGCCGCGCGGCGCTGGGCGGCTTCTTCGGACCGAAGCGACACCGGCACGAACGGCGCGCGCAAGAGCGAGGTGCGACCGTGGTGATAGCCTCCGAGCATCACATTCTGCAGAACCGTTAGCGATTTCATCAGCGCCAGATTCTGGAAGGTGCGAGCGATGCCGAGTTTCGCGATGTCCTTGGACCGATAGCGTGTGATGTCAGTCCCGTCGAAGGTGATCCTGCCGTCCGTCGGATCGTAGAGCCGGCTGACGCAGTTGAACAAACTGGTCTTGCCGGCGCCATTGGGGCCGATCAGGCCGCAGATGACGTCCCGCCCGACCTGGAACGATAGCGCATTGATCGCAACGAGGCCGCCGAACCTGAGCGACAGATTGTCCACCGCCAGCTTCGGCGGCGCCGTCGCAGCCGGCGCCTTCCGCGGGGACAGATGAGCCGTTGAGCCGTTCATGTGATCTTCGTCCCCACGGTGAGGGCTAAAGAGAGTTGCCTCGACAATCCCGGGCGTTACAGGCCGAGTGCAGCTTCAGCCTGTTTGGCGACGACTGTCATGTCCGAGCCGGGCGCCGCGCTCGCCAGCGCCTTGGTCCAGATCGCGGCCACCGTGCGCGAGAGCTGGGCATCGGATCCCATCGCGTCGAACAGCGACATTGCCACGCGGACATCCTTCTCCATCAAAGCGAGTGCGAAGCCGAACTGGAAGGTGCGGTCGATGACCGCCTTCTGCCAGACATGGGTGGTCTGAAAGCTCTGGCCGGACGACGCATCGATCGCTTTGAGCATCGTCGTCGGATCAAGGCCGAACTTGGCGCCGACCGCAAAGACTTCGCTGGTGGCGGCGAAGGCCGTGGCGGCGAGCAAGTTGTTCAGCGCTTTGACCGCGTGGCCCGATCCGACCTTGCCGACCAGGAAGACCTTGGCGCCCATCTTCTGCAGCACCGGCAGCGCCCGATCGAAATCAGCCTGCGCACCTCCGACCATGATCGCCAGGCTTGCGGCTTCCACCCCTTTGACGCCGCCGGAGACCGGCGCGTCGATGAAGTGGACGCCCTTCTTGGCGGCGATCTCCGCGTTCGCGACCGAATTGGTCGGCGCGGACGAGCTCATGTCGATCACCATGGAGCCGGCGGGCAGATAATCGAGCAGGCCCTTGCCGCCATCGGCGCCGTGCAGCACCTGGTCGACGATCGCGCTTGTCGGCAGCATGAGGATCACTGCATCAGCCGAGCTCATGCCGCTCACACCGTCGACGATCCGGCCGCCGCTTGCCTTTGCGGCCTCGGCCGCACGGGCCGCATCGGTATCGTAGACGAGAATGTCCGCAATCCCCTTCAGATGCTTCACCATCTGGCTGCCCATGGCGCCCAGCCCGATGAATCCGATGGTCTTGAATGTGTTGTTGGTCATGGACGTTGTCTCCTCGTTACGACGTGTCATTGCGACTTGGCTGGCGGCTCGTAGAGCGGCGTCTTGCCCTCGTAATTGAGGACAGGACCGACCGGCACGAACTTCACGCCGTCGAACTGGGATATCTGCACGGACTCGATCGGGTAGCCGTCTTCGGCACCATTGGTGTTCAGCGTGATGCCGTCGAGCATCAGCGGCTCCTTCTGGTTCTTCATGCTGCGGGCTGCCTTCATGAAGGCCTCGCGGGTCGGCTGCTCCATCCGCTCGAACAGCCCCTTGGTCGCGTGGCAGGCGTACCAGCCGGCCGCCGCGTTTTGGTCGGCGGGATTGAGCGAGCCGCCATATTGCTTGAGCTTGGCGACGTAGAGCTTCATGTCTTCGTCGTTGGCATAGGCCGGGTTGGTCTGGTCCTTCATCCACTGGCCGCTGTAGACGCCCTTGGCGGTCTCGACGCCGGCCGGCTCGAACACGCCACCGATGCTCGATCCGACACCCCAGATGATGTGCACCGGCCTCCAGTTGATCGCCGCCATCTGCTTGAGAGCCTGCACGACGAATTTTGGCGTGGTGGCGTCGACGAACAGATCGGCGCCCGAAGCGGCAAGTCGGCTGATCTTCGCGTTGATCGTCGGTTCGCTATAGGTGTGTTCTTCGCGAGCGACGATGTTGAGGCCAAGCTCCTTGGCCGACTTCAGGAACGCATCGGCAAAGAACGGACCGCCGCTGTCATCGTTGAGCAGCGCGATCTTGGCGTCCGGGAATTTCTGCTTGATGAACGCCGCGTAGATGGCGGCTTCGGTGTTATAGGCGAGCCACGCGGCCATGGTCCAAGGGTTCTTTTCGACCTCGGACTTTGCGCCGAACATCGGGCCGCCCGTTGCGATGAACATCTGCGGCACATGCTCGGCATTATAGTACGGCCGCGATCCAAGATTGGCGCCGGTGCCGACATTGCCGACGACCGCGAACACCTTGGACTGGCTCACCAGCCGACGCGCGTTCTGCACCGCACGCGCGGGCTCCATCGCATCATCCAAGATCTCAAGCCGAATCTTGCGCGTCTTGCCGTCGCCGAACTTGACGCCGCCTTGCTCAGCATTGAGGTAATTGAAGCACGCTTCCGTGCCGCGGGCGATCGCGCCGTAACCCGCATTCGGGCCGGACAATGCGGCCGAGATGCCGATCACAATTTCAGTGTCAGTAATGCCATTCTCTGCGTGCGCCGGTGTGACGATGGTGGCTGCACCCACCCCCAACGCTAACGACAACAGACAACCCCACGCATCGCGTGGCCGCGCGTGCGACATCGTCTTCCTCCCTGATATTTTTTGGATGCTGCGCACCCTTAGCGCGAATTAAGACACGAAGTATTTTTTGGATCAAGATATATATATTTATAAAGCGCCTAAGGATATTGCGCTGCGACGTGATCCGGACGCGCCAATCCGACGAAGGTCATTTGTTCGGGCGTCAGCATCTTCTTCAGTCGCGACTGAGGAACGTCAGCGATGACACTCCTATCGTGCGGCGGGACCGCAGTCGTCGTAATCAGAGGAACTTTATTCGACTCCGTTGGCGATGGCGATCCGCAGACACATCAATTACGACCTGACCGCATCGACCACGTGCCACTGCAGCAACGAGTATGGCGGATCGGAATCCGGATGATGCTCGAACACGCCTTTAGCATCCGCTCCGATCAAGACTTCCTGCAGGGGATCACCTAGCACGTTGCCCACCATGCGGACGCCGCCGGCCTGCGGAATCTCCACGAGCACGACGAGGTACGGACCATGCTGGTTGAGCGCCGCATGCGAAGGATGCCACACACGCTCCCAACTGAAGATACGGCCGCGCGGCTCGACCTCGACCCACTCGGGATCGAAGGCGTGGCAGCGATGACAAATCCATTCCGGTCCGAATTGCCAGGTTTGGCAATGGCTGCAGCGCTGCACCAAAAGCCGGTTTTGCCACAAGCCTGCCCAGTAAGGCGCCGACAAGCCATCGGGCTCGGCCACCGGAATCGGCAGGCCTTTCGGAAGATAGGTCGCGCTTGCGCTGCTGCTCATAACGTTGCACTCGAGCCGAGAAGAAGATTGCTGACCGGCGTCACCATCGGGCCACCGATGACCATTGCCACATCATTCCGTGCGACCTGGTTTGACGATGTGCCGCGCACCTGGCGCACGGCCTCGAGCACAAGCCCGAAACCATGCATGTAGCATTCGGCGAGATTGCCGCCGCTGGTGTTGAGCGGCAGCCGGCCGGAGGGCGCGATCAGGTTCTCGAGGGTGAAAAAGTCGTTCGCCTCCTCCGGCCTGAAGAAGCCATGCTCCGCCAATGCCATCACGACCCCGCCGGTGAAGTTCTCGTAGCTCTGGACCACGCCGATATCGGATGGGCCGAGGCCAGCCATCCGGTAAAGGTCGAGCGCCACCGTATCGAAGCTGGCACTGGCATAGAGCGGCGAATTGTGCGGAATCGCACCCGTGCGATGCCCCGATCCGACGGCTGCACCGAGCACGTAGACCGGCTTCTGGCGGAAGTCCTTCGCGCGCTCCTCGGGCACGAGCACGAGCGCCGCCGCACCGTCATTCTCCATGCAGCAATCGTAGAGATGAAAGGGCTCCACGATCCAGCGCGAAGCATCGTATTTCGCCGGATCAAGCGGCTTGCCATGCATGACCGCGCGCGGGTTCGCCTGCGCATGGTGATAGGACGCCAGCGCAATCGCGCGAAGGGCTTCCTGCCGCACGCCATGGTCATGCATAAAGCGGCGCACCCGCATGGCGAAGCGCTGCGGCGGCGCGAGCACGCCATACGGCATCAGGTAGGCTTTCTCGCCCGAGATGTTATCGATGCCCGTGGTCTGCCCGAAGCGGCCGTACTGGCCCTGCGCCAGCGATCGGAACACGACCACGCAATCGGCGAGACCGGCCACGATCGAAGCCGCCGCATTCGCCACCGCCGCGCAGCACCCTCCACCGCCTCCGCCCCACTGCATCGTCGCAGTGCGCAGCCTATGCGTGCCGAGCGCGGCGGCAAGCCGCGACGCATCGCTGCGGTCGTCGCTGTACGAGGCGAAGCCGTCGATGTCGCGCGGATCGAGCCTGGCATCATTGCAGGCGGCGAGGATCGCCTTCAGCGCGAGCTTGAATTCCGCGTCCGGCGAGGCGCCGTGCCGATAATACTCGGTCTCGCCGATCCCGATGACGGCAACGCGGCCCCTGAGCGTACGATCGCTCCGCCCGCTCATGCCCGCTTGTCCGCCGACGCCGGCTGGCGACGAGCGCCAAGCCCGCCCTCTTCCGCAAGGCGTGCCAGCCGCGCGTCGTCGTAGCCGAGCACCTCGCGCAGAACTTCCTCCGTGTGCTGGCCCACGGCCGGCGCAACGACGGGATCCACGACCGGGGTTTCAGAATATCGGATCGGCAGGCTCACATTCGGCACCCATCCGACCGTGGGATGCGGGATGCGTGTCACGATCGCACGCTCCCGCGCTTCCGGAGAACGAATGGCCTCGCCGATGCTGCGCACCTGCCCGCAGGGCACGCCCGCCGCCCGCATCCGCGATTGCCAGTACGACCATGGCTGCTGCGCGAACGCTTCACCAAGGATCGCGAACAATTCGTCGCGCCAGCGGATGCGTTCGGGGCCGGTCGCGTAGATTTCGGCCGTGGCCATGTCGGCGCGGCCGATCACCTGCGCCATCAGCCGCTGAAAGATCTTGTCGTTGCCGCAGTTGATATAGAAGGAGCGGTCTTGCGCCTGGAACACGCCCGACGGGCAGGTATCGGGAGACGTGTTGCCGTGCCGCTGTGTATCAGCGCCGCTGAACAGATGTTGCAGCGTGGCGTAACCCGTCATCAGCACCGCGGTGTCGAACAGGGACACCTCGATGGCTTGCCCGACACCGCTGCGCTGGCGCGCGACCACCGCGCCGAGGATCGCATTGGAGGCCATCATCGCCGTAGAGATATCCATGACCGGCGACAAGGCGCGCACGCCTTCGCGATCGGCATAGCCGTTCATGGACACGAACCCGCTCTCGACCTGCGCGATCGGATCGAAACCGAGCCGATCGGCAAAGGCGCCGTCCCGGCCATAGGCCGACACCGAACAATAGATGATGTCAGGTTTGATTCTGCGGCAATTGTCGTAGTCGAGGCCCAGTCGCTTCATCACGCCGGTCGAGAAATTCTCGACGACGACGTCCGCCGTGGCAATCAGTTCACGCACAACCTTGAGGCCTTCCGCCGACTTCAGGTCGACCGCGACGCTGCGCTTGTTGCGGTTGGTCCAGAGAAACGGAGCGCCGTGCCTGAGATCGGGATGCAAGGGCGGATAACGGCGAAGATCGTCGCCCTTCTCCGGCGCCTCGATCTTGATGACCTCCGCGCCCATGTCGGCGAGAATCATCGTGGCGAGGGGACCGGCGATGAAGTGCGAGAAATCGATCACCCGAATTCCATCCAGCGCTTTTGGCGCATCGGAGCGACGAGGCGCATGTTCCGGAAATTCCGCTTCCAGCTGATCCAGCATCTTTCACCCCTATCGGTTTGTCGTTCAGATATCCGAGATCGGCGCCGCCTTCCGTGAATGCCCGCGGCGGCTGCAGATGGTCCGTCAGTTGTTCCTTGCCTGCTGGAGCAGCGAACATCCGCCTTCATCGAGCGGCCGAAACGCTTCGGGCCCGGTGAGCACGCCGACCTGCTCCAGGAGATCCCATTTGCTCTTCGATGCTGTGGGCGATTTGACGCGGAAGATGTACATGTTGTGGATGGCGCGCCCGTCCGGACGGACGACGACGGGCCCGAACAGATCGTCGTCGATCGGCTCGCGCTTCATCTCCTGGATGATCGCCTGGGCGTCATTCGTTCCTGCAGCCAGAGCTGCATTCAAATAGGCGCGTATGGACGAGTAGACGCCGGCGTGGAATGCGGTGGGCGAATGCCCGTGCTGCCGTTCGCCGAACCGGGCCGACCAGGCCCGACTGGCATCGTTCAGATCCCAATAGAACGGCTGGGTGATGATGAGCCCCTGCGCCACCGAAAGGCCGCTCGACTCGACGTCATTCGTCGTGGTGAGCAGCGCCGCGAAGGTACGCCCGTTCTGCTTCAGCCCGAACTCCGACGACTGCTTGATCAGATTGATCGTGTCGCCACCGGCGGTGGCGAAGGAGATCACCTCGGCGCCGGAGCCATCCGCCTGCAGAATGAAGGACGCATAATCGGCGTTGTCGATGGGAACATTGACGGAGCCGACGACGGTGCCGCCGCCCGACTTGATCACCGACGTTCCATCGCGAACCATGGATTTGCCAAGCGCATTGTCGGTCGCGATGAAATACCATTTCTTGCCGCCGTGATGCACAAGGTAGTCGCCGATGGTGTGCGCGGCGGCCCAACTGTCGAAGGTCCACTGGATCGTGTTGGGCGAACAATATTGTCCGGTAAGATCGGACGAAGCGGCGCTTGACGCGATCAGCGCCGCCCTGGTGCCGCGGACGACCTCGTTCACGGCGAGGCCCACGGCCGAGTTCGGCACGTCGGCAACCGCGTCCACCTTGTCCTGATCGATCCATCGCCGAGCGATACCGGCGCCGACGTCGGCCTTGTTCTGGTGATCCGCCGAAACGATCTCGACCTTGAAGTCGGGATGCTGCTTCATGAAATCCTCGGCAGCCATTTTCGCAGCCGTCACCGATCCTGGGCCGGCGTTGTCGGAGTAAGGACCGGAGGCATCGTTGAGGACGCCGATCTTCATCGACCGCGGCGTCTGCGCCGACGCGCTCCAGGAAACGCAGAGCGCGAGGAGGGACAGTCCCAGGGAATACGGCAGGCTTCTCATGTCATGTACCAATTTCTGATTGTCGTAACGTACGCTCAAAGATCCAGGACGAGCGTCGATGATTTGGAGCCGGAGCAGCAGATCATGATTGTCTTGTTTGCCGCTCGCTCCTCGTTGCTGAGAAACTGATCGCGGTGATCCGGAATCCCCTCGATGACGCGGGTCTCGCAGGTGCCGCAGACACCTTCAGAACAGGCATAGTTCGCCGTTATTCCCGCATCCAGCAGCGCCTGCAGGATCGTCTGTCCCGACTGAACAGTGATCGTTAGTCCGCTCCGCGCGAGCCTGACCTCGAACCCGCCCTCGACGGCCGGCTTTTCCTTCGCCTTGAAGTATTCGACATGAACCTGGCCGGCTGGCCTGTCAGCTGTTGCCGCTTCGAACGCCTCGAGCATCGACACCGGGCCGCAGCAATACAGATGCGCGTCCGCCGGCGCGTTTTTGACGATCTCGGCGAGGTCGAGCATGCACCCCGCCGGCTCCTGGTCGAAATTCACGTGAAGGTTGCGATGAATGTCGGGTCGCAGCGCATGCAGTTCATCGATGAATGCCGCAGCGGAACGCGTCCTTGCTGCATAGAACAACTTCCAGGAGCGACCGAGTGTCTGGAGCCGGCGGATCATCGACAGCAGCGGCGTGATTCCGATGCCGCCTGCGATCAGCACCGAATGCGTCGCATTCTCCTCAAGGACGAAGTTGTTCCTCGGGTGCGAGATCGTGATGATGTCTCCCGCCCGGACGGTGTCATGGATGAAACTGGAGCCGCCCCGACTTGCGGCGTCCTTGTTGACGGCAACGACATAGCGGTGTCGCTCGCGAGAATCGTTGACGAGCGAATAGCTGCGGATCATTCCGTTGGCGAGATGGAGATCGATGTGGGAGCCGGCCGTGAACGCAATGAGATCGTCGCCGCCTGGAGCGACCAATGCGTATGAATTGATGCGCTCGGCCTCGTAGCTGATCCGTTTGACGCGGACTTGCATCATGTTCTCGGCCATCGGCTTCGATTGTCCTCCGGAGGCAATGGAGGCAGCGCCATCGAGCGCCGGCTCCTCCCATGCCCGATCGTCGATCTTCGCGAGAGCGGACGCGCTCACAGCTTGTATCCGAAATCGGCGCCCAACTTCGCCCGCACGTATTGCCTCACCTGAGGATGTTACTTTCGCTTGACGGATGTAGCTCCGACTGTCGGCCGGTCCGAGGTTGCGT
>NZ_JBEGDB010000309.1:0-9031 GCF_043638955.1 Bradyrhizobium sp. 31Argb
AGCCACAAAATGCTCCAGGCCAGATGGAACAACGACTTCCTTCTCCGCGCCCTCGCCCATATGCGATAGCCCTACCGTCATGGGGGACATCCTTCATGTCCTCATCGACGATACGAAGGTTGACCAGCGGCGCCGCCATTCCCGCCTTGGTCCGGAACTCTATCTCCTGGTCCGGATCGCCGCTGAGGTCTCTCGACATGACGTGAGCCACCGCGGCAATCGGGCCGGTCTCGGACATGCCGTAGCCGGCAAAGATATCGACCCCCGCGGCCATAGCCTGTTTGGCCAATGCCTTCGGCAAGGCCGAGCCGCCCACGACCATCTTCAGGCCCGCAAGATCGGTCTTCGCCGCCGCTGCGGCGTTGAGCAGCATTTGAAGGATCGTGGGGACGCCATGGGTGAAGGTAACGCTTTCGCTCTTGATCAGCTTCAGCAGCATCGCCGGATCATAACGTCCGGGATAGACCTGCTTGACGCCCGCAACCGTCGCCGCCCAGGGGAAGCCCCAGGCATGGACGTGGAACATCGGTGTCATGGGCATGTAGACATCGTCGCGCGAGAACCGGCCTTGCCGGGTCGCCATGCCAAAGAACGCGAGTTCGCAGAGCGAATGCAGCACAAGCTGCCGATGGCTGTAATAGACCCCCTTCGGCAAGCCGGTCGTGCCGGTCGTGTAGAAGGTGGTCGCCTGGGTGTTCTCGTCGAAATCCGGAAAATCGTAGTCCGGCAAGGTCGCCGCCAACAGGTCCTCATATTCCCCGACAAAGGTAAGGCTCCCTGTTTCCGGCGCGCGCCGGTCCGACATCACGACCAGCGTCTTGACCTTCGGCAACTGCGGCATCAGGCCTTCGAGGAGGCCGACGAAGTCGTCATTGACGAGGAGCGTCGAGGCGCCGGCGTGATTGATCGTATAGGCAACCTGTTCGGGCGAGAGACGGACATTGACCGTCTGCAGCACCGCCCCCATCATCGGGATCGCAAAGAAGGCTTCCAGGAAACGGTTGCTGTCCCAGTCGAGAACGCCGACCGTGTCGCCCGGCTTGACGCCTAGCTTGCTCAGGGCCGAGGCGAGCCGGCTGACCCGCTCGCCGACCTGTCGATAGGTGAGACGCCTTCGGTCGCAATAAACGATCTCCTGATCCGGCGACTGCAGTAGCGGCGTGTGCCATAACTGCTTGAAGATGAGCGGATATTGATAGGCGGATTTAGCGACCTGAATCAGCCTTCCGACCATGGCGGCCTCCCTCGAACTTGTTTCTCCCTTCGGCCCTTGCGACGTCCGCTCTTTCGATCGCGCGGATCGCCGGGTCTACCGTTTGCTGCGCGACCGTCCACGCACGATATTGGCCTGAAGCGTCGCGTGACGCTCGGCATTTGTGAAGGTCCGAAACGGCCATCGACCGGGTCTGAACCGGACAGTCTGCCGTTATCTCCGGCAGAGGTCTTTACCGATCTTGCTCCCTTTGCGGGACGACGGCCAGCGTCATCCTCCCGACAATCCACTTTTGCTGCTACGCACCAACAACGCCGAACCCACACGTTTTGGGCTCTCCGAAGAGCCGCTTGCCGCGATCCACTGCCGTAAGGCTTCTGGGCGTGAATGACCGCTCGTTGCGCGTTATCGTGTCGGCAGAACGCAGCAAAGACGTTCTCGAATCGGCAAGCGGCTTCGCGAAACCGGCGGTCACGTCAGCCAAATTCGTGGCGCATCTTCCTGAAGAACTGCGCGGGGGCAGCCGCCATGATCGCCCAGCTTACCTTAATCGAACGGCAGTACGCGATCATGATCAGCGCGGCCGTGGCAGTCTGTGGCGCCCTGATGATCCTGGTCGGACGCGATGACGCGATGGGCATTCACGGCGCCCTTGTTTTCCTTGCGGGCATTCTCACGATCTTTCGCATCGGCGAAAGCTACTTCGCGCCGGCGCCATCCGACGAGCGGCTTGCGCACTACTACGATGATCCCAGCAAGGTCGCCATCGTCCTTGCGATGATCTGGGCCGTGGTTGGGCTTGCGGTCGGCGACTGGGTCGCCTGGCAGCTTGTCGAGCCCGACCTGACGTTTGGGGTCGCCTGGTCGAGCTTTGGCCGGCTGCGGCCGGTCCACACCACGTCCGTGATCTTCGGCTTCGGCGGCAACGCGCTGATCGCGACGTCGCTCTACGTGCTGCAGCGCACCTCACGCGCCCGCCTCCCGGACCAGGTGAGCCCGTGGTTCGTGGTGTACGGCTACAACCTGTTCTGCCTGCTCGCCGTCACCGGCTACATGATGGGTATCACCCAGTCCAAGGAATACGCCGAGCCTGAATGGTACACCGACCTTTGGCTGGTCGTGGTGTGGGTCGTGTACTTCCTGGTCTACTTGCGCACGCTGGCGCGGCGCAAGGAGCCGCACATCTACGTCTCCAACTGGTACTACATGGCGTTCATCCTGGTGGTGGCGATCCTGCACATCGTCAACAATCTGGCTGTTCCGGTCTCGCTCGGCCACGCCAAGAGCTACTCGGCTTTTTCGGGTGTTCAGGACGCCATGACGCAATGGTGGTACGGACACAACGCCGTCGCATTCTTCCTTACCGCCGGCTTCCTCGGCATGATGTACTACTTCCTCCCGATGCGGGCGGGTCGTCCGATCTTCTCCTACCGGATGTCCATCATCAGCTTCTGGGGCATCACATTCTTCTACATGTGGGCCGGATCGCATCACCTGCACTACACTGCGCTGCCGCAGTGGGTGCAGACGCTCGGCATGACCTTTTCGCTGATGCTCCTCATCCCCTCATGGGCGTCCGCCGGCAACGTGCTGCTGACGCTGAACGGCGCCTGGGACAAGGTGCGCGACGACGCCACGCTGCGCTTCATGATGGTGGCGGGAGTGTTCTACGGCCTCACCACGCTCGAAGGATCGTTCATGGCGATCCGCTCGGTGAATTCGCTCTCGCACTACACCGACTGGACCATCGGCCATGTCCACGCCGGCGCGCTTGGCTGGGTCGCGATGATCACCTTCGGATCGATCTATGCCACGGTACCCTGGCTCTGGAAACGCGAGCAGATGTATTCGCCAAAGCTCGTCGAAGCGCATTTCTGGCTCGCGCTGGCCGGGACCGTCATCTACGTGTTCGCGATGTGGAATTCGGGCATCGTCCAGGGACTGATGTGGCGGACCTACAATGAGAGCGGCACGCTCGCCTTTTCCTTCATCGACACGCTGGTCGCTATGCATCCGTACTACATCGCGCGCGCGGTCGGCGGCCTGTTGTTCCTGATCGGCGGCTGCGTAGGCGCCTACAACATCTGGATGACCATCAAGGTGCCCAGCGCGGTGACGGACCTGGCCGCCGACGTTCCGCAACCGGCCGTGGTCGGCAGCGGCGCCCTGCGGGCCGCGGAGTGAAACGCCATGTCGTTCTTCGGATTGCATTACCGGCTGGAAAGCAAGGCGATCGGTCTGACGCTCGGTATCATCGTCGTCGCGAGCATCGGCGGTCTGGTCGAGATTGCGCCGCTCTTCACCATTCACCAGACCGTGGAAGACGCTCCCGACATGCGGCTCTACACGCCGCTCGAGCTCGCCGGCCGCAATATCTACATCCGCGAAGGCTGCTACGCCTGCCATTCGCAGATGATCCGCACGCTTCGTGACGAGGTCGACCGCTACGGCCCGTATTCGCTCGCGGTCGAATCCAAGTACGACCATCCGATGTTGTGGGGTTCGAAGCGCACCGGGCCGGACTTGGCGCGGGTCGGAGAGAAATATTCCGACCAGTGGCACGTCGCTCACCTCAACAATCCGCGCGACGTGGTGCCGGTCTCGGTGATGCCGGCCTACGGATGGTTGCTCATGACCGAACTGCGCATTGACGATCTCGGCCTTCACCTGAAAGCCCAGCGCGCGGTCGGCGTACCCTACACCGAAGAGATGATCGCCAATGCCGCGCTTGACGCCTACGCGCAGTCCAATCCGGATTCGCCGTTAGCGGACGGCGTGACCAAGCGGTACGGCAAGGCCACCACGATGCGCGCATTCGACGGCCGACCCAGCTACCTGACCGAAATGGACGCGCTCGTTGCCTATCTTCAGGTCCTCGGCCGGCTGACTGACGCTGCGCATAAATCGGTTGCACAAGCGGGGCAGGCCAATGATCGTCGAACATGCATTGCTCGTCGGCATCTCAAAATCGTTCGGGCTGTTCTACCTGATCGCGCTGTCAGTCGCGGTGGTGATTTATGCGATGTGGCCGTCGAACAAGAAGCGTTTCGATGATGCCGCGCAATCCATCTTTCGCGATGAGGCGGGACCATGGCGGTAGAGCAACCAGATCGCGACAGCTATACTGGCTATCTCACGACCGGCCATGAATGGAACGGCTTGAGGGAGTTGAACACGCCGGTCCCGCGCGTGCTCTATTTCTTCCTGAGTTTGGCTTTCCTGTTCTCGGTCGGCTACTGGGTGCTGATGCCGGCCTGGCCGCTCGGCGTGACCTACACTAAGGGGCTGCTCGGCATCGATCAGCGAAAGCTTGTCGCAGCCTCCTTGCAGGAGGCCGCGGTCGAACGCAGCGTCTGGACGAAGAGGACCGAGACTGAGGATTTTGCGGCGATCCAGTCCGATCCGCCTCTGATGGAGATCGTACGGGGCACCGGTCGCGCCCTCTTCGGCAACAATTGCGCCGTATGCCACGGCGTTGACGCCAAGGGAGGCCCGGGCTTTCCGAACCTGACGACGAGCTCTTGGTTATGGGGCGACAAGCCCGAAGATATCTTCAATACCATTCGCGTCGGCATCAACTCGGCTCACCCCGACACACATGTCTCGCAAATGCCGGCCTTCGGCCGCGATCAGATGCTGCCTCGCCAGGACGTCCTCAATGTGGTCAGCTTTGTCTATTTCTTGTCGCATCCAGGCGCGAAGGACGTCGATCCCGCCAAGGTAGAGGCTGGCAAAGCGATCTTCTCCGCCAATTGCGTCGCCTGTCACGGTCCTGATGCCAAGGGCAATCCGGAGGTCGGCGCGCCCAACCTGACCGACAGTTTCTGGATCTATGGCGGCGATTTCGAAACCATCCATAGCACGGTCTGGGGTGGCCGCCAGGGACACATGCCGACCTGGGAAAACCGATTATCCAAACTCGATCGCAAGATCCTGACGCTCTACCTCGTCGACAAGAGGATGGCTGGCCAATGAACGAACTCGCCATCGACCGACGCAGTGCCAGCAGGGCGAACATCTGCGTGTGGGTTGTAGTCGTGTGCGGCGTGATCGCCGTCCTGGCCGCCAACACCCACCTCATCTATGTCGCATCGACCTCGCAGCCGGCCTGCGTCAGCCATCTCCGTCAGGGCGACGCCCGTGATGCGCCCGACCTGTACTACGCGGCCAAATCGTCCTGCTCGCCGCCCGCCATCCGCACATCTGCAGAAGGACACGAGCGATGACGATGCTTCCTTCGGTCGCGCCGCCGCTCTCGATGGCCAACCAATGGGTCCGACCATTGACGACGGCCGATCCTTTCAAATGGTTGGCGCAAGGCTGGCGGGATTTCTTGACGCAGATGCCGCTGAGCCTGGCCTATGGGGTGATCATTCTTGCGATCTCGGTCGGGCTGGTGGCGGGCCTGGTTGCCCTCAAGCGCGACTACATCCTGTTTCCGCTCTTTGCGGGCTTCATGGTGATCGGCCCGATCCTGGCCGTCGGGCTCTACGAGAAGAGTCGCCGGATCGAAGAAGGCCTGCCGCTACGTTGGCAAAACATCTTCTTCGTCAGGCCGCGTTCCGGCGGTCAGATCCTGTTCACCGGCGTATTGCTTTGCCTGTTGATGATCGTGTGGATCCGTGCGGCCGTGCTGATCTATGCCCTGTTCTTCGGCATGGTGGCATTTCCGGGCCTCGATCGCATCGCGTCGATGCTGTTCACCACCGGCATCGGCTGGGCGATGCTGATCGTCGGTACCGCCGTCGGCGGCCTTTTCGCGGCGTTCTCCTTCGCGATCAGCGCCTTTTCGATTCCGATGCTGCTCGACCAGCGCATCGATGCGTTCACCGCGATGGGCTCCAGCATGGCGCTGGTCTGGAACAATTTGCGGGTCCTCTTGATCTGGGCAGCCATCGTGCTTGCTTTGTTTCTGGCAAGCCTTGCCACAGGCATGCTGGGGCTCGTCGTGATCTATCCGCTGCTCGGTCACGCCACCTGGCACGCCTATCGCGCCGCGCAACCGGAAACGGAGTGACTTCCCGCGGAACGACGGAGCCGATCCCATGAGTTGCTGCGCACCCGGCGCCGAACTCTATCTGCATCAGGTCATAACCCCGGATGACGAGATCCTGCTCGCGAGCCAGGCGGTCCACGACGGGCTGCGTCAGACCGACTTGTCGGTGCCCGAAATCCATTGCGGCGGATGCCTGCAGCAGATCGAGGTGGCGCTCAGCAAGCTCGAGGGCGTAGCGAAAGCGCGGGCCAATCTGTCGACACGGCGGGTCACCGTCCTTTGGCGCGGAGACTCCCCTCCACCAATCATACGGGCGCTGAACGCCATCGGCTATAAGGCTCACGTCCACGATGTCGGCGCTGGTAAAAAGGACGCGGTGTTGGTCCACCTGCTGCGCGCGCTGGCGGTCACAGGCTTCGCCTCCAGCAACATCATGCTCCTGTCGGTATCGGTCTGGGCTGGCGCGGAAGCGCAAACTCGCGATCTCTTCCACTGGATTTCGGCGTTGATCGCCTTTCCGACGCTCATCTATTCCGGCCGGATTTTCTTCCGCTCGGCCTGGCGCAGCCTGAAGCAGGGCCGGACCAATATGGACGTCCCGATCTCGATCGGCGTCCTGCTCACCTTCGCTATGAGCCTGTACGAAACCATCCATCATGGTCCCTACGCTTATTTCGACGCTGCGGTGTCGCTTCTGTTCTTCCTTCTGATCGGCCGGACGCTGGACTATGTGATGCGAGAGCGGGCGCGGCAGGCGGTCGGCGGACTGGCGCGTTTGTCGGCGCGCGGCGCACTGGTTTTGCGACCGGACGGCACGCAAGCCTATCTGGCGATCGAGCAGATTGTGCCGGGAATGACGATCCTGCTCGCCGCCGGCGAACGCGTCCCCGTCAATGCACGCGTGATCAAGGGTACGTCCGAGCTCGACTACTCCCTGGTGTCGGGCGAGAGCGCGCCGCAGCCCGCGGCCGAAGGCACAGAACTGCAGGCCGGCATCCTCAATCTGACCGGGCCGCTGACCATCGTCGCGACCGCGACGATGGATCAGTCGTTCCTCGCCGACATGAAGCGGATGATGGAAGCGGCGGAAACCGGCCGATCGGCCTATCGCCGGATCGCCGACGGCGCCGCGCAACTCTATGCGCCGCTCGTTCACTCCGTCGCGTTTCTGACGTTCCTTGGCTGGATGATCGCCTCCGGCGACGCCCACCGCGCTATCACCATCGCGATCGCCGTCTTGATTATCACCTGCCCCTGCGCGCTCGGCCTTGCTGTTCCGATGGTCCATGTCGTCGCCGCCCGGCGGCTGTTCGACAAGGGCATCATGATCAAGGACGGCAGTGCGCTGGAAAAGCTTGCCGACGTCGACGTTGTGGTCTTCGACAAGACGGGGACGTTGACCGCCGGCCAGCCACGGCTCACGACAAAGGGCGACACTGCACCCGATAGGCTCGCCCTGGCCGCCGCGCTCGCCATGCACTCTCGCCATCCCTATTCGCAGGCGTTGGCCGCCCTAGGGAACGATCGCCGGCAGATCACCTTCGATGCGGTGTCAGAGCATCCGGGCTTCGGTCTCGAAGCGCGGCGCGGTACCGATGTCTACCGATTGGGACGGCCGCAGTGGGCAGTTGCGGACAGACGTTCCTGCGAGAGACACCACGACGCAGCCATCGCGCTGGCGATCAACGGTAAAGGCATGACCTATTTCTGCCTCGACGACACATTGCGCCCTGGCGCAGAAGAAACTGTCGCCGAACTGAGGAAATCAGGAGCTTTTGTGGAAATCCTGTCTGGCGACAGGGACCAGCGCGTACGAGGAATCGCCAAGCGGCTGGGCCTGACCTGGACCGCTGATGCCCGACCGGAAGACAAGATCCAGCACATTTCAGCACTGAAGCAGGCCGGCAACAAGGTACTGATGGTCGGCGACGGTGTGAACGACGCGCCCGCGCTGCGGGCGGCCGACGTCTCGATGGCGCCGGCGTCGGCATCAGATATCGGCCGCAACGCCGCCGACCTCGTGTTCCTGCGCGACAGCCTTCAGTCCGTCCCGCAGGCGATCGCGATTTCCCGCGCGACCGGTGCGCTGGTTCGGCAAAATTTCATACTTGCGATCGCCTATAACATCGTGGCGATCCCGCTCGCCGTGTTCGGCGGAGTTACGCCGCTGCTGGCGGCCGTCGCAATGTCGCTGTCATCAGTCACGGTCGTGGCCAATGCGTTGCGTCTCGATGTCCGGGTGTCGAAACGACGCGAGCGAAGAGACATCCGCCGCCCGAAGCGCCTTTCATACTCGAGGCATTGAAATGATCGACTTCTTCTTTCTCGTGCCGATCGCCATTGGTCTCGGTCTCGCTGGTCTCGCCTCCTTCATGTGGACGCTGAAGAGCGGCCAATATGACGACCTCGAAGGCGCAGCCCAGCGCATCCTGTTCGAGCGACATGAAGGGCCTGAACGATAGCGGCCGCAGTCGCCTTGTAAGCAAATCGAGGTGACCGCCGGAAAAAGCCGATGTCGAGGCAAACCCGGCCGATAGCTTACCACCGGCCCTCGATATTTGGGAGACCAAGACGACAGCGCCGTGATATTGCTGCATTCTTGGTCCCCTGCACGGACCCAAGGTGGCGCATGATCCGGAGAGGTGGGTACCGGTTTTCCGAAAAGAGCATACTCAAACGAGACAAAGCGAGATGACGATTCGAAGACAAATCATACGCTTCAAAAGACCGAGAGTACGGAACGATTGCCCTAGGCCGTGTGGACTCTTGGGATTCTCAAATCAGATTGAACGTGATTCAAGGCTTTCTTTTAGGAGGAAGCC
>NZ_JBEGDB010000030.1:0-48739 GCF_043638955.1 Bradyrhizobium sp. 31Argb
GCGAAACTACTTCGCCGTCGTCGCCATTGCCGCCACTCTGCTCTGGATAAGGTAACTGTCCACACGGCCTAGAGCATGATCCGGAAAAGTGGGAACCGGTTTTCCGGAAAGATCATGCTCAAACAAAAAGACGACCGTGGGCAGCGCACAATCTGTGCAGTCGGCCGCGCAGCGAGCACGCAATTGCATCGGGATTGACCAACAAAGGGAGGAACACCATGAGCGAGGCTATCAATCGTCAGATCCTGCTGGTGGAGAAGCCGACCGGGAAGCTTGGGGCTGAGCATTTCAGGATGGTCAACGGCAGCATCCCGGAGCCGAAGGACGGCGAGGCCCTGCTGCGGCTGCGCTATCTCTCGCTCGACGCCGCCAACCGCGCCTGGATGCATGGCGCGACCTACCGCGCTGCGGTCGAGGCCAACACCGTGATGTCCGGTGGCGGCATCGCCGAGGTGGTGGCGTCGAAGGCGCCAGGCCTTGCGCCAGGCGACATCGTGTTCGGCGACACCGGCTGGCAGGACTATGCCGCGGTGCCGGCAAGGCATCTGAACAAGATGCCGAAGCTCGAGCCGATGACGCACTTGCTGAGCGTGTACGGCATCGCCGGCCTCACCGCCTATTTCGGCCTGCTCCATGTCGGCAAGCCCAGGGAGGGCGAGACCGTCGTGGTCTCGGCCGCCGCCGGCTCGGTGGGTTCGATCGTCGGACAGATCGCAAAAATCAAGGGCTGCCGCGTGGTCGGCATCGCCGGCGGCAAGGACAAGTGCCACTGGCTGACCAGCGAGCTCGGTTTCGACGCCGCGGTCGATTACAAGGACGGCGGCGCCTACAAGGCGCTGCGGTCGGCCGCGCCTGATGGCATCGACGTCTATTTCGACAATGTCGGCGGCGACATCCTGGAAGCCTGCCTGCCGCAGATGAACAACCGCGGCCGAATCGCCTGCTGCGGCGCGATCTCGCAATATGACGGCGTCCCCTCCGCCCACGGCCCGCGCGGCGTGCCCGGATTGATCGTCGTGAAGCGGCTGATCATGCAGGGCTTCATCGTGATGGACTTCATGGACCAGCGCGACGCGGCGCTCGCCGACCTGCAGTCCTGGGTCGCCTCCGGCAAATTGAAGGTGCAGGAAGACGTGATCGACGGGCTGGAGAACGCGCCGGCGGCGCTGATCGGCCTGCTCGCCGGCGAGAACCGCGGCAAGCGCATGATCCGGGTGTAGGCTTGAGCACGCAGTTGTAGGGTGGGCAAAGCGTAGCGTGCCCACCACCACGAGCCGAATGTTTGATGGTGGGCACGCTACGCTTTGCCCACCCTACGACCACTGCTACGGCGCGACGCTTGGCGCCTGCGGGATCGTTTGCGTATCCGGCGTCTTGGCCTTGCGCGACTTGCGCCAGTTCTCGAAGCGTTGGACCACGACGAAGAACGCGGGCACGAACAGCACGGCAAGGCAGGTCGAAGCGATCATGCCGGAGAACACGGTGATGCCGATCGACTTGCGCGCATTGGCGCCGGCGCCGGTCGCGAGCACCAGCGGCACCACGCCGAGGATGAAGGCAAAGGACGTCATCAGGATCGGGCGGAATCTTGCGCGCGCCGCTGCGATCGCCGATTCGATCAGCGGCTCGCGGTCACGCACGTGATGCTCGAGCGCGACCTCGACGATCAGGATGGCGTTCTTCGCCGACAGCGCGATCAACAGGATGATGCCGATCTGGGTGTAGAGATTATTGTCGATCCGCAAGCTCGTGAGCACCAGCATCGGGCCGAGCAATGACAGCGGCACGGCGAGTATCACCGAGATCGGCGCGTACCAGCTCTCATACTGACCGGCCAGCACAAGGTAGACCAGCAGCAGAGCGAGGCCGAATACATAGTAGATCTGGTTGCTGACCGCCTTCTCCTGGTACGACATCGCCGTCCATTCATAGCCCGTACCCGGCGGCAGCGTCTTTGCTGCGATCTGTTCCATCAGCGCCATCGACTGTCCCGAGCTGTAACCCTGCGCCGGCAAGCCGATGATGGAGGCGGACGGATAGAGGTTATAGAGGCTGATCAGCGACGGCCCGACTGACGGCGTGATCGTGGCGACGGTGCCGAGCGGAATCATCTCGCCCTGGCTGTTGCGCACCATCAGATTCTGGATGTCGCGCAGGTTCAGACGGAATTTCGAATCCGCCTGCACATAGACCTGGAAGGTGCGGCCGAATTTGTTGAACTGGTTGACGTAGCTCGCGCCGAGATAGGATGACAGCGTCGAGAAGATCTGGTCGGTCGTGACGTTCAAGGTCTGGGTCTTGGTCCGGTCGACCTCGACGTCGTACTGCGGCACCATGGAGCGGAAGGACGAGCTGACCCGCTGCAGCGCGCTCTGCGTCTGCGCGTTGGCGACAACAGCGCCGGTGATCGCCTGCAGCTTGGCGTAGTCGGCATTGCCGTCGCGCAGCTCGACCTGCATGGCGAAGCCGGCGGCATTGCCGATGCCCTGGATCGGCGGCGGCGGAATCACCAGGATGCGCGCCTCCTCGATCTCGGCCAGCTTGTCGTTCAATCCGAACACCAGAGAGCGCAGATCCTCGCCGGGCCCACGCTGGCTCCAATCCTTCAGGATCAGATAGGCGACGCCGGCATTCGCCAGGCTCGAACTGTTGTCGAGCGCGGAGATGCCGGCGATGGAGACAACCTGCTGCACGCCGGGCGACTTGCCGGCCATCTCGCTGACCCTTTCGAGGACACGTTGTGTCCGATCCAACGCAGCGCCGTCGGGCAATTGCACCGCGGCCAGCAGATAGCCCTGGTCCTCGATCGGGATGAAGCCGGTCGGCACCCGCGACAGGCCGTAGCCGGCAAGCCCGATCAGGATCAGCGCGACCACGACCGACACATTGCTGTGCCTGACCAGGCCGCCGATCAGCCCCGCATAGCCGCGCTCCAGCCGCTCATAGACGCCATTGAAGCCGCGGTAGAAGACATTGCGCTGCTCCGGCGGCACCGGCCGGCGCAGCCACAGCGCGCACTGCGTCGGCTTCAAGGTCGCGGCATTGACGGCGCTGAGCAGCGCGGTCGCGGCGATCACCAGCGCGAACTGTGCATACATCCGCCCCGTGAGCCCGGGCAGGAACGCGGCCGGCAGGAACACCGAGATCAGCACCAGCGTGATGCCGACGATCGGCGCGAACAATTCGTCCATCGCCTTGATCGCCGCGTCATGGCCGGACAGGCCACGTTCGATATTGTGCGCGGCACCCTCGACCACGACGATGGCGTCGTCGACCACGATGCCGATCGCCAGCACGATCGCAAACAGCGTCGAGAGGTTGATCGAGAAGCCGAGCGCCGCCATCGCCGCGAACGCGCCGATGATGGTCACTGGCACGGTGGTCGCCGGCACCAGCATCGCGCGCCAGTCCTGCAGGAAGACGAGGATCACGACCAGCACCAAGAGGCCAGCCTCGATCAGCGTCTTGTAGACCTCGTTGATCGATGCCTGGACGAAGATGGTGGTGTCGAACGGCGTGTCGTATTTGATGTCTTGCGGAAACTGCTTGGCCAGTTCCACCATCTTCTTCTCCACCGCCTTCTCGACCTCGAGCGCGTTGGCGCCGGGCGACAGGAATACGCCGATGCCGGTGGAGGGCTTGTTGTTGAGCGAGAAGATCTGGCTGTAGGTCTGGGCGCCGAGCTCGACCCAGCCGACGTCACGCACGCGGGTGACGTCGCCGACATTGCCGGTCTTGACGATGATGTTCTCGAACTGGCTCGTATCATCCAGCCGGCCGGCGACGTTCAGCGTGTACTGGAAGGCCTGGCCGGGCGGCGTCGGCGGCATACCGACCTGCCCTGCGGTGACCTGCTGGCTTTGCTGCTGGATCGCCTGGATGACGTCCTGCGGCACCAGATCGCGCGCCTGCAACTGGTTCGGATCGAGCCACACCCGCATCGAATATTGACCGGCGCCGAACACGGTGACGTTGCCGACGCCTGATAACCGCGACAGCTCATCCCTGATGTTGATGGTGGCGTAGTTGGAGAGGAACAGGCTGTCATAGGTCTTGTTCGGCGAGGTCAGCGTCACGAACAGCAGGATCGAGGTCGACCGCTTCTGCACCGTGACGCCCTGGCTCTGCACCGACTGCGGCAATTGCGACAGCGCGCTCGACACCCGGTTCTGCACCAGCACCTGCGCGAAGTTGAGATCCGTGCCGATCTTGAAGGTGACCGTCAGCGTATAGGTGCCGTCGGCGCCGCTGTAGGACTGCATATAGAGCATGTCCTCGACGCCATTGACCTGCTGCTCGATCGGCAACGCCACGGTGTCGATCACGGTCTTGGCGGATGCGCCGGGATAGCGGGTCGTCACCTGCACGGTCGGCGGCACCACGTCAGGATATTGCGCGACCGGCAGGTTGAGCAGCGCCACGCCGCCGATCAGGATCATCAGGATCGCGATGACGTTGGAAAGAACCGGCCGCTCGATGAAGAATTTCGAGATCATGGCCGCCCCCTCACTTCGCCGATGCGGAGGCTTCGATCTTCTGCAGTTGCGGATCGACCTTCTGGCCAGGGATCCCGCGCAGCAATCCGGCGATAACGACGCGGTCGTCCGGCTTCAGCCCGCTATCGATGACGCGTAATTCGCCTTGGAGCTGTCCGGTTTCCACTTTGCGCTGCTCGACCACGTTATCGGCGTTGACAACCAGTACATAGCGGCCAGCCTGGTCGCTGCCGAGCGCAGTAGCGGGCACCAGCAGCGCGTCCTGCTGCTGGTCATAGGGCACGCGAACGCGGACAAAGAAGCCCGGCAGCAGCGCGCGGTCGGGGTTGTCGAAAATGCCGCGCACGGGCAGCGTGCCGGTCGACTGGGTGAGGATCGGCGAGATGTAGTCGAGGTTGCCCTTGTGCGGATATCCGGTCTCGGTCTGCAGACCGACCTCGACCGGCAACTGACGCAGCTCGGCCACGGAAAGGCCGCGCCGCCTCGCCTCCTCGCGGATGCGCAGCACGTCCTGTTCGTTGACGTTGAAATTGACCCAGATCGGATCGAGCTGGACGATGGTGGCAAGCTGCGTCGGCGAAGTCACGCCGACGAGCTCGCCGACTGAGACGAGGTGCGCGCTGACGATGCCGTCGAACGGAGCCGCCACATTGGTGTAGCCGTAATTGACCTCTGCGATCCGGGTATTGGCTTGCGCCTGCTGCAGACTGGCCTGCGCGTTGTCGCGATTCGCCGTCGACGTATCGAGTGTCGCCTGCGAGACAGCCTGCCGCTGCACCAGATCGATCTGGCGCTTGAAATCGGTCTCAGCCTGCTTCAGCGTCGCCTGCGCGCCGACCTCCGCCGCCTTTGCCTGCTCGAGCTTCAACCTGTAGGTTTCAGGCTCGATGGTGAACAGCGTGGTGCCTTGCTTGACGAAGGTGCCGTCCCGATAATCGATCGACTGCAGAAAGCCCTGCACGCGCGCCACCAGGTCAACGCTCTTGACCGGCGCGGTGGTGCCGGTTGTCTCCAGGAAACGCGTGATGCTGCGCTGCACCGGAATCGCGACTTCCACCTTTGGCGGCGGTGGTGGCACGAAAGTATTTTGCTCGCAGCCACTTAAGCCAACGAAGGCAGAGAGCAGGAAACCGATACGTAACAGGGGCGTGACGTCCGGCCACACGCCATCGTTCGATCCGCAACAGGCCGATGGGCGCGCAAGCTTCATTTCCGTGCACCAGTTCAACTTGCCCGCAAAGAGGCGTTCATCCGGAGACGACTGTCGCGATGCATCCATAGCAACAATTGGCTTGCAGTGGAACCCGAAACAGAAAATGATACCGCGCACCGAGATTGCTGTGCCAGACTTTTTCAAGAGCGACCTTCTTCAAGAACGAACTTCGCAGGAATGAACTTCGGTTGAAGCGGCGGCTTCCGTCGACAACAAAGGGTTTGCTTACATGATCAAGACATTGAAGCGCGCATGCGGGCGCGCCCTGCCATTTTCCGTCGTGCTGTTTGCAACCGCTGCGCTGGCGCAGGCGCCGAGCGAGGCGCAGCGTGAGGCGATCAAGTCGCAATGCCGCAACGATTACATGGCGCATTGCTCCAGCATTCCGCCCGGCGGCGAAGCTTCGCTGCAATGTCTGCAAAAGAACATGTCGGGTCTATCCGCAGACTGCGCCAGCGCGGTGCGCGCAGTGGAAGCACCGGCCGGGCCGAAGGCGGAGACGGCGCCCAAGCCAGACGCGGCTCCAGCCGCAGCCAAGACGGAGCCGGCGCCGGCGGCAACAACCGCAGCGAAGCCGAAAGCGACGGGCATGCAGGCCAAGCCGACCGAGGCGCAGGTTTCCGCGATCCGCAGCGCCTGCCGTTCCGACTATCAGAAGGTCTGTCCCGGCGTGCCGACCGGCGGCGCCCCCGCACTGCGATGCCTCGAGAAGAACAAGGCGAGGCTCTCGGCGGCTTGCGGTGAGGCGGTTGCGGCCGCGAGCGGTGGTGCAGCGCCAGCGGCAGGCGGCGGCTCCACCGCTGCGGCGGCGCCGCCTGCGGCGGGGATCGTGCTGCGGCCCTTGCGTCCGCGCGAAGAACTGCTCGTCGTGCGGTCGGCCTGCGGCGCCGACGTACGCTCGCTGTGCGGCGGCGTTGCGCCGGGAGGCGGCCGGATCGCGCAGTGCCTGGCCTCCAATGCCGCCTCGCTGTCGCCCGCCTGCAAGGAAGTGCTGGGACAGTTCGCGGCGCGGTGAGCCGCGGCGACCAGCCAGCTACTCGCCGCGGAACGCGAGAATGAGCTGAATAAGCCTGACCGAAAGCGCGATCTAGGCAATCGACATCGCGACCTGATACGCGACATGCCAATTCAACTTGGCGAGCTTGGTGAGCCCGGGCGGGTTCCGGCCACGGCGGTCGCCGCTCGCGCAAATTTTCCGGTGGCGCTGCGCGCGTCCCGCGGATAGTCTGGGCGCAAACTCGTAAGTACACTGTCAATTGGGAGGAATATCGTGCGTATCGCCGTGATCGGCGGAGGTCCCGGCGGCCTCTATTTCGCCTATCTCTGGAAGCGGCGACACCCGGACGCGGTCGTCGAACTGTTCGAGCAGAACCCGGCCGATGCGACCTGGGGCTTCGGCGTCGTGTTCTCGGACCAGGCGCTGGAATTCCTGCGCGCCGACGATCCCGAGACAGTCGACGCCATCGCGCCGAACATGGAAAGCTGGAAGAACATTACGCTCAACCTGCGCGGGGAGAGCGTCGAGATCGACGGCATCGGCTTCTCCTCGATCGGCCGGCTTGCGCTGCTCTCGTTGTTGCAGGAGCGCGTCCGCGCGGTCGGCGTCACGGTTCAATTCGACAAAGCGATCCAGTCGGTCGACGCGCTGCAAGGGGTCCAACAAGGCTATGACCTGATCGTCGCCGCGGACGGGCTGAATTCGCTGGTGCGCCGGAGCTTTGAGGGCGATTTCGGCACCTCGCTGTCCTACTCGTCCAACAAGTTCGCCTGGTACGGCACACAGAGGCGGTTCGAGACGCTGTCGCAGACCTTCGTCAAGACCGAACGCGGCGCCTTCAACGCCCATCACTACCGTTATTCACCGACCATGAGCACGTTCCTGGTCGAGTGCGACCGCGCCACCTGGCACGCCTATGGCTTCGCGAACAAGGACGCCGATCACTCCAAGGCCGTGTGCGAGGAGGTGTTTGCCGAGGCGCTCGGCGGGCAGCCGCTGATCTCGAACAAATCGCTGTGGCGCAATTTCCCGTGGATCTGGAACGAGCACTGGTCGTTCAAGAACATGGTGCTGATCGGCGACGCCCTGCACTCGGCGCATTTCTCGATCGGCTCCGGCACCCGCCTTGCGATCGAGGATGCGATTGCGCTGACGAGGGCGCTCGAAGCCGAAGCGCATGTCTCCACCGCCCTCCACCGCTATGAGGCCGAACGCAAGCCGATCGTGAAGAAGCTGGTTACCGCGGCGCGCACCAGTGCGGACTGGTACGAGAAATTCCCCGAGCACATGAAGCTCGACCTGATGGATTTCGCCTTCAGCTACATCACCCGTTCGGGACGGATCGACGACGCGCGGCTGCGCGCGATGTCGCCGAATTTCATGGCAGGCTACGAGGCCTCGAGGAGCAAGTCATGAACGAGATCGCCGACCAGGTACCATCGGACAGTCCGGGCGCGCGCGAGATCGGCTTTGCGCTGCCCGAGCGCTACAACGCAAGCCGCATCCTGTTCGACAATCTCGCGCAGGGCCGCGGCGAACGATTGGCCCTGACAGGTCCGGCGGGAAAGCGCACCTATCGCGAACTTTGCGCTGAGGCCGCGAGCTGGGGCCACGGCTTCGCTTCACTGGGCCTGAAGCGCGGCGACCGCATCCTGCTGTTCCTCGACGATACGCCCGCCTATCCGGCCGCGTTCTTCGGCGCTATCAGCGCCGGCTTCGTGCCGCTTCTTATCAACACGCTGACGCCGCCGGACCTCCTGCAGTTCTATCTTTCGGATGCGAGTGCGACAGTCGCGGTCACTGATGCCGAGTTCTGCTCGCGCTTCAACACTGAGGCTTGCAAGGATACGCCGCTGAAAACGCTCGTGGTCAATGGCGCGGCCGGCGAGCATGCGGTGCCGCAGGCGCTCCTGGCCGATGAATGGCTGCCGCGTTTTTCGGCCGAGCTCACTGAAGCCGACACCCACCGCAACGAGATGGCGTTCTGGATGTACTCGTCCGGCTCGACCGGCCGGCCCAAAGGCATCGTGCATCTGCACCACGATATGGCCTATAGCGAGCAGGCGTTTTCCCGCAACGTGCTGAAGCTGGCACCCGGCGACATCTGCTTCTCGGTGCCGAAGATCTTCTTCGCCTATGGCTTCGGCAATTCCATCACCTTCCCGTTCTCGGTCGGCGCCGCCACGCTGCTCCTGCCCGACCAGCCGAAGCCGGCATCGATCTTCGCGGCGATCGAGCAGTATCGTCCGACCGTGTTCTTCGGCCTGCCGACGCTCTACACCTCGCTGACCAAGGCCGACGGCGCGGCGAGAGTCGATTTCTCCTCGCTGCGCATGGCGATCTCGGCCGCGGAGGTGCTCTCGGCCGACGTCTTCAACGGCTGGAAAGCGCTGACCGGGCTCGAGATCATCGAAGGCCTCGGCTCGACCGAGGTGCTGCACATCTATCTCTGCAACCGCGCGGACAGAAAGAAGCTGGGTGCTGCAGGCGTGCGCGTCCCCGGCTACGAGATCCTGCTGCGCGACAAGGACGGCCGCGAGGTCGCTGACAATGAGGAAGGGATATTGTGGGTGCGCGGCGATTCCAACACGCCGCTCTACTGGAACCGCCCCGACAAGACCGCCGAGACCGTGCGCGAGGGCGGCTGGATTTACACCGGCGACCGTTTCGTCCGCGACAGCGATGGCTTCCACTTTTTCCGTGGCCGCGCCGACGACCTGATCAAGATATCAGGCCAATGGGTCTACCCGCTCGAGGTCGAGCTCTGCCTCGCCGATCATCCTGATGTCCGCGAATGCGCCGTCTTCGCCGCCGAACTGCCCGATAGACGCATGACGCTGAAGGCCGTCGTGGTGATGAACGACCGCGCGTTCGAGGCGGAGGAGACGGCGAAGCGGCTGCAGGATTACGTGAAGGCAAGGCTCTTGCCCTATAAGTATCCGCGCGAGATCAAGTTCATTGACGAACTGCCGAAGACAGGAACAGGCAAGATCGACCGGCAGGCGGTGATGAAGATGTGATGCATACCGCTTCAGCAAACTCACTGTCGTCCCGGGCTTGACCCGGGACCCATAACCACAAATGTGGGTTTGAGAGAACGCCGGAACGACAATCTCGCACAACAATAACCGCCGGGGGTTATGGGTCCCGGGTCAAGCCCGGGACGACGGCGGGGTGTGAGTTGGTGATCACGCGTTCGACCCCGTGCCGCCGTAGAGCCAGGCGAGATCCTGATAGTAATCCTCGGAGGTCTTCGCGCCCATGATGGCGTTGCGGAGGCGGGCGTGGTCGCCGGCGGGATGGTAGATGTGCTCGCCGATCGCGCGCGACCACAATTGCACCTGCGCAGTGCGTGGGAAACGTTGTGCGCGGTAATGCTCGAGCGCCACTGCGTGGTCGTCATGATGCGACAGCATGTGCGACAGGCACACGGCATCCTCCATCGCCTGGCAGGCGCCTTGCGCGAAATATTGCAGCATCGGATGGGCGGCGTCGCCGAGTAGGGCGACGCGGCCGTCGATCCAGCGCTCGTTCGGATCGCGGTCGCACAACACCCAGAGCCGCCAATTCTTGCCGTGACGAATGATGCTTTGCGCACGCTCATGGACGTGCCGAAAGCCCTGCATCACCTCCTCATCGCCAACCGGCTTTCCCGCGACCGGCTCCGGCGCGTCGTTGTGGTAGGTGACGACGAGGTTGAACACTTTCCAGTCCGAGAGCGGATAGTGCACGATGTGGCACTTCGGCCCGGCCCACAAGGTCGCTGCGTTCCAGCGCAGATCCTCCGGCATCTCTTCGGTCGGAATCACCGAACGGTAAGTGGTATGACCGGACACGCGTGGCGGCCCATCCGAGGTGACCTGCTTGCGGATGTTCGACCATAGGCCATCGGCGCCGATCAGGAGCCGGCCGGTGACGCACTCGCCAGTGGCAAGGAGCGCAGTGACCGAGGCGCCATCCTGCTCGTAGCCGGTCACCTCGCTGCTGACGCGCAGCTCGATCAGTCCATGCTCGCGGCAGGCGCGCAGGAACACGCCGTGGAGATCGCCGCGATGCACCACGGCATAGGGATTGCCGAACCTGACACGGAACGGCTCGCGCAGGTCGACATGGGAGATCTCTTCGGCAGTCAGCGCATCCATCAGGCGGAGCTGGTCGATATAGACGGCCATGCGCCGCGCGGCCTCGCCGACGCCGAGATAGTCGAAGGCATGGAACGCATTCGGGCCAAGCTGGATGCCAGCGCCGATCTCGCCGAGCGTGGCGGCCTTCTCCAGCAGGATCGAGCGGATACCCCTCTGCGCAAGCCCGAGCGCTGCGGCAAGGCCGCCGATGCCGCCACCTGCGATCAGGACCGGCTGGCTATCCTTTGCCATCAGCCCGACTTCCCGAGATGTTCGAGGGCGTCCTCGGCGCGCAGCGGCACGCGCGAGGCCTCGTTGTTGAGATCGACGAGCTGCGCGAGCAGTGCCATCAGCGTCTTGCGATCGGCGGGCTTGAGCGGCTGCAGCATCCGCGCCTGCGCGCGGTCAACCACGGGCATGATCTCGCGCAGCAGCGAAGCGCCCTGCCGGGTGATGGTGAGCAGCTTGACGCGCTTGTCATCGGAATCGGACTTGCGCTCGATCAGGCCCTTGCTCTGCAGCCGCTCGATCACATTGCCGAGCGTGGAGCGGTCGAACGCGATCACCGCGGACAGTCGCGTCGCATCGATGCCGGGATGGGTGTGGATTGCGATCACCGCGGCATATTGCACCGGCGTCAGGTCGAACGCCCTGCACTCCTCGACGAAAATCGAGACCGCGATCTGCTGCATCCGCCGGAATAGATAGCCGGGCGCGGTATAGACCGCGTCCATGGTAACAGGGGTTTGCTTGTTGTTATTCGGCATCGACTTGCTTATCCGGGGCGGCGTCGGCAAACGCCTTCATTGCCTTGGCCGCGGCTTCCGCCTTGAGCAGCCGCGGAAAAGCGGTGACATCGACGCCGAAGCGCCGCGCATTGGCAAGCTGCGGCACCAGGCAAAGATCGGCCAGCGTCGGCACAGCACCAAAGCAGAACGGCCCGACTTCGCCTGCAGCCAATGTCTCGCAGGCCGAAAGCCCCTCGCGGTTGGCCCAGGCCGCCCACTCCGTCACCTTTTCTTCCGGCAGGCCGAGCTGCCGCAGCCGCGCCAGCACTTTCAGGTTCTGCACCGGATGGGTGTCGCAGGCGATGGCCTGCGCGAAAGCGCGGACTTTTGCGCGCTGCAGCGAATCCTCCGGCATTAGCGGCGGTTCGGGATTGACCTCATCGAGCCATTCGATGATGGCGAGCGACTGGGTCAGGATCGCGCCCGCGTCGCTTTCCAATGTCGGCACCAGCCCTTGCGGATTGATGGCGAGATAAGCCGGAGCGCATTGCTCGCCTTTGCGAAGATGATGCGGCAGGTGCTCAACGGTGAGCCCCTTCAGGTTCAGCGCGATTCGCACGCGATACGCGGCGCTGCTGCGGAAATAGCCGTGCAGCTTCATCGGAACCTCCCTGGTGTCTTCTGATTTTTCTTCAAGTTGACGCTAGCCATATTGTCAGTATGCTGTCAATCAGCGAACAACATAGAAATGGACGGGAGGCCAGCCATGGAAGCGGTGCAGAAGACGCCGGAGCGCGAGGCGTTCTACAAGAAGATCGACGGCGAAAGCCTTTCGGCGCTCTGGAACGTGATGAACGATCTTATCACGCCGGAGCCGAGGAGCGCCTGCCGGCCGCACCTGTGGAAGTTCGACCAGATCCGCGACTACATGAACGAGGCGGGCAAGCTGATCACGGCCAAGGAAGCCGAGCGGCGGGTGCTGGTCTTGGAAAACCCCGGCCTGCGCGGACAATCGAAAATCACGACGTCGCTGTTTGCCGGCGTGCAGATGGTGGTGCCCGGCGATATCGCTCCTGCCCACCGCCACAGCCAGTCGGCGCTCCGCTTCGTGCTCGAGGGCAAGGGCGCCTACACGTCCGTCGACGGTGAGCGCACCGCGATGTCACCAGGCGATTTCGTGATCACGCCGTCGATGACCTGGCACGACCATTCCAACGAGACCAGCGAGCCGATGTTCTGGCTCGATGGGCTCGACATCCCCATGGTGCAGTTCTTCGACGCATCCTTCGCCGAGGGCGCGAAGGAGGACCAGCAGCAGATCACAAAACCAGCCGGCGACAGTTTTGCGCGCTATGGTCACAATCTGCTTCCGGTCGATCAGAAGCGCGCCTCGAAGACGTCACCGATCTTCAACTATCCCTACAGCTACACCCGCGAGGCGCTGGAGCAGGCCAAGGCGCGCGACGAATGGGACGCCTGCCACGGCCTGAAGCTGAAATTCTCCAATCCCGAGACCGGCGATTATGCGATGCCGACCATCGGCACCTTCATCCAGCTCGTCCCCAAGGGCTTCAAGACCGCGCGCTATCGCTCAACCGACGCCACCGTATTCGCCGCAATCGAGGGCGAGGGCCGCACCAGGGTCGGCGAGCAGACCTTCGAATGGGGCCCGCGCGACCTCTTCGTGGTGCCGAGCTGGCACTGGGTCACGCATGAGGCGGATGTGGATTCGGTGCTGTTCAGCTTCTCGGACCGTCCGGTGCAGCAGAAGCTCGACCTGTTCCGCGAAGACCGCGGGAATGCGTGAACTGCTCTCTCCTCGTCATTGCGAGCGAAGCGAAGCAATCCATCTTCCCGCTTGCGGAGGCATGGATTGCTTCGTCGCTTTGCTCCTCGCAATGACGGCGGAGCGTGTCACCGCCCGAGAATTGTAGGGTGGGCAAAGCGCAGCGTGCCCACCTTCAAGCACTCCGCTCGTGATGGTGGGCACGCTGCGCTTTGCCCACCCTACAAATCCTGGTCACCGCCAGTGCAGTAGCCTCGCCTCAAGCAAATTGATCAGCTTCCCGACCGCGAGCCCGAACAGCGACAGGATCACGACGCCGGCGAGCAACTGATCGGTCTGCATCAGATTGCCGGCCTGCAGCACGAAGGCGCCGATGCCATACTGCGCGCCGATCATCTCCGCGCTCACCACCAATAGCAACGCGACCGAGGCGGTGATGCGGAAGCCAGCCAGGATCGAGGGCAGCGCGCCCGGCCAGATCACGCGGCGCACGATGGCATGGAACGGCACGTTGAAGCTCTGCGCCATCCGGATCAGATTGCGCGGCACCGCATCGACGCCGCTATAGACCGAGATCGCGGTGGAGAAGAACACCCCCAGCGCAATGGTCGCGATCTTGGGCTCTTCGCCGATCCCGAGCCAGAGGATCAGCAGCGGCAGCAGCGCGATCTTCGGAATCGGAAACAACGCCGAGATGAAGGTGATGCCGACGCCGCGCGCCAGCGTCGACAGGCCGATCGCGAAGCCGACGATGACGCCGGCCGCCGTGCCGAGCAGCCAGCCAACGCCGATCCGCATCACCGACCAGCCGAGATGCTGCCAGAGCGCGCCTGACATCGCGAGCTTGTAGGTCGCGACCGCGATCGCCGACGGCGGGGGCAGGAACAGCGGATTGACCCATCCGGCGCTGCCCGCCAATTGCCACAGCGCGATGACGAGCGCGAGCGCGATCCAGCCGGAGGCGCGGCCCGTGCTCGGCATAAAACCGGCGCCGCGAAATTCGACCGGCCGCGGTTTGGCGTCGATGTCGGACGGCGTCTCCGATGGCGCGCGGTCAAGCATGCTGGACCTCGCGCTCGGCATCGATCGCCTCCTCGCGGATCAGCGACCAGAGCTCCTCCTGCAGCGCCAGCAGTTTTTCGCGCACGTTCCTGTCGCCGCGCTCGCTGCGCGTCATCGCTACCTGCACGACTTTGCGGATGCGCCCGGGCCGGCGCGACAGCACCAGGATGCGGTCCGCAAGCCGCACCGCTTCTTCCAGATTATGCGTGACATAGACCGCGCCCATCGCGCCGTCGGCAAGCAAGCGGACGAAATCCTCCATCAGCAGTTCGCGCGTCTGCGAATCCAGCGCCGACAGCGGCTCGTCCATCAACAGGATCGCCGGCTTCACGGCCAGCGCCCGCGCGATGCCGACGCGCTGGCGCATCCCTCCGGAGAGCTGTTTTGGGTAGGTGCCACGAAAATCCGAGAGTCCGGTGCGGCGCAGCGCGTCGTCGACGATAGCGCGGCGCTCTGCCACGCCGAGCGCAGTATGCTGCAGTGGGAACGCGACGTTTTCCTCCACCGTGCACCAGGGCAGCAGCGCAAAATCCTGGAACACGAAGGTCAGCGGATTAAGGCTGTCCTTTGGCGGCGCGCCGCGCAACTTGGCCGCGCCGCCGGTCGGCCGCAACAGGCCGCCGAGGATCGACAGCAGCGTGCTCTTGCCGCAGCCAGAGGGCCCGACGATCGCGACCACCTCGCCCGCGCGAACCGTGAACGAGACGTCGTCGAGCACGTCGAGCGTGTCGAAGCGGTGGCTAATATGGTCGGCGATCAGGTCCATCTGGCTCTTGCTTGGCTCCGCATTTCGTTCTCGCTCGTCATGCCGGGGGCTTGTCCCGGGCATCCACGTCTTTCTTTCCCTGGTTACAAAGTGCGTGGATGGCCGGGACAAGCCCGGCCATGACGGCGACTACGGTATCAATCCGGCTTGACATATTCCTTTGCGATGATGCTATCCGCGTCAAAACCCTTGTCGACGAAGCCCTGCTCCTGCAGCCAGGAAATCTGGTTGGCAACATTCTTGACGTCGAGCTTGCCGTCCGGATCGATATAGGCGCAATTGCCGACCACCTGCTCGACCGGCAGGTTGGTGTATTTGGCGATGATGTCGAGCAGCGGTTTTGTCTTTTCGTTGATCGGCGCCTTACCATCCTTCATCGCGGCGAGAATCACGTCGTGATATTCGCGATCGGCCTTCACCAAAGCTGCAAGCAGCTTCGTCACCAGCGGCTTGTTCGCCAGCGTCTTGGGCGAGGCGAAGACGGCGCCAAGCTGCCACGGCGTCTCGTCGCCGACCCAGCCGAGGAGCTTGGCACCGCCAGTCTCCATCAGCGGGCGTGCAGTCGAGACCGGCAGCAGCGCGGCATCGACGGTCTCGCCCTTCAGCGCGGCGGCCGCGTTCGAGAGCGATTGCAGCGGCACCACCTTCACGTCCGAAAGCTTGAAGCCGTATTTATCGGCGAGCAGGCCGAGCGAATAGTGAAAGCTCGAGCCGACCTGCGTCACCGCTACGCGCTTGCCCGCAAGATCCTTCGGCGTCTTCAGGCCAGCCGCATAGGCATTATTGCTGGCGAAATAGCCGATCAGGGGATAGCCGGCCTTCTCGCGGCTCATGCCGCCGATCACCTTCAGCGTGCCCTTGCCGGCGAGATTGTAGAGCCCGGCCGTGAAGGCGGTGACGCCGAAATCGACATCACCCGAGGTGGTGGCGACCGCGATCGGCTGCGCGGCGTCGAAGAATTTCAGTTCGACATCGAGTCCGGCCTCACGGAAATAGCCCTTGTCCTGCGCGATGAACACCGGCGCCGAGGACGACAGGCGGAGCACGCCGATCTTGGCTTTCGAGAGCTCATCGGCCCGTGCGATCCCGCTCGCCGTCAGTGCCAGCAGGCCCGCAAGCGCGAGCCGCACAAAACCCTTCATCCGCGTCCTCCTCACAATCCGGCAGGTACTTGCTGGTCGCACCCGATGAAGGCGCCCTGCTGTTTCAGCCCCTGTTGCAGTCTGTCTACCGCGATGTCGCGTGGCTTGGTATTGCCCGACAACGCGAGCGCGGCGGCCGAGCCTGCCGCTTCCCCCATCGCAAAGCAGGCGCCGGAGACCCGCGCCGCCGACTGTCCCTCATGGGTCATCGAGGCGCAGCGTTCGGCGACGAGGAGATTGTCAACGCGCTCAGGCACCAGCATGCGATAGGGCAGTTCGTTGAAGCCGCGCGATTCCGGGATCGGCGGGAACTTGAAGATGACGTCACCGGCGACATGAGCCTCGATCGGCCAGCCATTGACGCCGATGGAATCGTCGAATGAGGCGCAGCCCAGCACGTCCTCGCCGCTGAGCTGGTAGCCACCGACCACGCGTCTTGTTTCGCGGATGCCGAGCTGCGGCGGCAGGTCGACGATGTAGGAGTTCTCGAAGCCCGGCACCGTGCGCAGGAATTCGAACGCCTGGATCGCTTGGCGACGGCCCTCGATCTCGCCACGGGTGAGGTCATTGGGCTCCAGGCCATTGACGGCGGTGCCGTCAGCGCGCGCGAGCTGGGTGAAGTTCACCCGCCACTCGATCGGCGAGCGCTGCGGTCGCACGATCGCGGCCTTGCGCGGAAACTTGTGGGTGCCGGCGGCTTCGGCCTTTTCCATCAGCGCCGGTATCGTCCGCCACGCGTCACCGGCTTTCTCGGGATCGATGCCGTTGAGACGGAACATCATGGATGGATAGAGCATGCTGCCCTTGACATCGCCAACCTCGTACGGCGCGCCGGCCCAGGCGGCGAGATCGCCATCACCGGAGCAATCGATGAAAATGCTTGCCAATACCGCCTGGCGGCCGGCCTTGGTCTCGACCATCAGCGCGCCGACGCGCTGCTCGTCATCCATCACCACGCCGGCGCCGAGCGCATGGAAGAGGATATCGACCTTGTGGCTCGCCAGGAGATCATCGGCCGCGATCTTGTAGGCAGCGGTGTCATAGGCCTGCGCCAGGATCTTGCCGAGGATCAGATGCGGCTTGTTCAGCCCGTTCAGCCGGTCGATTCGATCCAGCAGATCGGAGGCGATGCCCTGCACCACCCGATGCGCTTGCCCATGCACATTGGCGTGGAGGCCGCAAAAATTGGTCACGCCCGCGGCCGTGCCCATGCCGCCGAGGAAGCCGTAGCGTTCGATCAGGAGCGTGCGCCGCCCCGCACGCGCCGCGGCAACCGCGGCCGCAATCCCGGCGGGCCCGCCACCGAGCACCGCGACTTCATATTCGCCATAAATCGGCACGCGCCGTGCGGGTTCTTCGATGGTCTTTGGCACGTTTGCTTCCCGGAAGTGGCCCGCCCTCATGGCCGGCCAGAGGATTTTGTTATCGCAACAAGGGGCTAGCAAAGAAAGCGGCGGCGGGAAATGGCTCGCGCGCAAAGTTGATGTTGCTCCCGTTTCACGGAACTGAGACAACGGGCCGGTAAGGACGGGCGACATGAAACTTTTGAGCCTCATAACCCTCGGCCTCATGGCCGGCGTCGTCCCCGCTTCAGCGGCGGTGGAGCAATGCCGGTTCATCCAGGCGAAGGCCGAGCGGGAAGCCTGCTACGAGCGGCAGGCCGTGGCGCTCGATGCCAAGCGCAAGCCGGAGCCGGTCTACGACAGCAAGCCGATGGAATCGCTGCAGCAGATGCGGCGGGATGACGAAGAGGTCTACAAGAGCTTGCGCAGCATCTGTCGCGGCTGCTGACCCGCGTCCCGAAAGATCACTCGGCCTTGATCTTGGCGGTGCGGATGATGTTGCCCCAGCGTTCCGTCTCGGACTTGATGAAGGCGCGGAAATCCTCCGGCGAACCGCCTTTGACCACGGCGCCCATCTCGCGAAGGCTGTCCTTCACCTTCTGATCGCCGAGCGCGAGGTCGATCTCCTTGTTCAGCCGCGACACGATCTCCTTGGGCGTGCCGGCCGGAACCAGGAAGCCCCACCAGACGGTGGCCTCGACGCCGGGGAAACCAGCCTCGGTGACGGTCGGGACATCCGGCAGCAGCACCAGCCGCTCGCGCGAGCTGACGGCGACCGGCCGGAGCTGGTTGGCGCGGATCTGCGGCATGCCCTGCACGGGATCGACGAACATGAAGGAGACGCGGCCGGCGATGATATCGACCATCGCCTGCGCGCCGCCCTTGTACGGCACGTGCAGCGCCTGGATGCCGGTCACCTGCTTGAAGATTTCCGCGGCAAGGTGGCCCGAGGTGCCGGTGCCGGCGGAGGCAAAGGTGAGCTTGTCCGGCGCCGCCTTGGCCATGTCGACGATGTCCTTGACGGTCTTGGCCTCGAATTGCGGCTGCACCACCAGGATCAGGGGCGAGTAGCCGACAAGGGCGACCGGCTCGAGGTCCTTCTCCGCGTTGAAGGGCAGGCTGTCGAACAATGCCTCATTGGTCGCCAGATTGTTGGCGGCGATCAGCACATTGTAGCCGTCGGGATCGGACTTGGCGACGAAGGCGGTCGCGATGTTGCCGCTGGCGCCGGGCCGGTTCTCGATCACGACCGGCTGGCCGAGCTGCGGACCGGCCTGCTGCATCACGGTGCGCGCGACGATATCGACCGCGCCGCCCGCCGAGAACGGCACCGCGACATGGATCGGGCGCTCGGGATAACCGGCGGCGCGGGCCATTCTGGGCAGGCCGGGCAATAGCGTAGCGCCGGCAAGCAGCGACAGGACGGTGCGTCGGTTGATCTGGTCGGTCACGGGTGGGCCTCATTTGATGTTGCTGGTTTGACGGCGCCCCCCGCCTCGGGCCAACGCAGCAGCGCCGCGGCTGTGCCGCCGAGAACCTGCCGGCGATCGTCATCGGTCAGGAACGGAAGCTCGCGCCGCATATGGTCGAGACATTCGAGATAGGAGCACGGCAGACGCGTGAGATCGGATCCCCACATGATGCGATCGGCGCCGAACGCCTCGAAGGTTCGCCGCAGATAGGGCTCCAGGCTGGCGAACGGATAGGCGCTATCCGTGTAGCACGGCAGCGAGCTTGCCTTGATCGCGATGTTCGGAAACCGCGCCAGTGCGAGCAATTCGTCGAGGTCGGCGAAACAGGCTTCATCGCGCAGCGCGCTCTGCCGCGCCATGTGATCGAGGATGATGGTGAGGCCGGGATAGCGCTCGGCCAGCGCGGCGATCTCCTTGACCAGGCCGGGCGCGAGCGCCATCAGCGGAATGCCCAGGCGCTGGCAGTCCGACCAGAACCATTCGATGCTGCCGGGCACGAGCCAGCGCGCCCATTGCGGCTTGTAGAAGGTCATGCGGATGCCAAGCATCCCCGGCTGGTCGAGCCAGGTCTGCAGGCGATCGCGTGCGCCGGATGCATCCGGATTGAAACGGCCCATCACCGCGAACCGCTCCGGAAAACGCTGCGCCGCCTCCAGCGCCGTATCGTTGGAATCGCCGACCGGGGACGGCGGCACGATCACCGCTCGGTCGATGCCGGTGCGGTCCATCATCCCGATCAATTCATCCGCGCCCAGCGGCTCGGGACGATGCGGCCGCGCGCCGGGGACCGCGACGAAGGATGGCTTGCCGATCTGCTCCGCCGGCCACGGCCGATCGGGGCGATGCGCCTCCCAGAGATGAACCTGCGAGTCCGTGATCAATGCGCGCTCCCGTCTCAATTGAAGATGTCTGCGGGAATGCGGCTGAACACGCGCCGCGCATTGCCGGCGAAGATAGCGCGCTTCTCGTTCGCGCTCAGCAGCGTCGAGTCGTCGATGTAACGCCGCGTGTGGTCGTAGTTGAAACCGGTCTCGGGATCGATGCCCTTCACCGCACCGACCATCTCCGAAGCAAACAGGATGTTCTCCGCCGGGATCACCTTCGTCAGCAGGTCGATGCCGGGCTGGTGATAGACGCAGGTGTCGAAGAACACGTTCTTCAGCACACTTTCGGAGAGCGGCGGCCGCTTCTGGTCCTGCGCGATGCCGCGGTAGCGGCCCCAGTGATAGGGAATGGCGCCGCCGCCATGCGGGATGATCAGCTTCAGTGTCGGAAAGTCCTTGAACAGATCCGACATCAGGAACTGCATGAAGGCGGTGGTGTCGCCATTGATGTAGTGGCTGCCGGTGGTGTGGAAGACCGGATTGGCGGCGGCGCTGACATGGATCATCGCGGGCACGTCGAGCTCGACCATCTTCTCGTAAAGCGGATACCACCAGCGGTCGGTCAGCGGCGGATCCTTCCAGTAGCCGCCGCTCGGGTCCGGATTGAGGTTGCAGCCGACGAAGCCGAGCTCCTCGACACATCGCGTCAGCTCAGTGATGCAGTTCTTCGGCGCAACGCCGGGCGATTGCGGCAACTGGCAGACGCCGATGAAATTCTTCGGATAGAGTTTTGTCAGCCGATGGATCAGGTCGTTCGAGACCCGCGACCAGGCCTCGCTGACCGCGGCGTCCCCGATATGATGGCTCATGCCGGAGGCGCGCGGCGAGAACAGCGTCACCGACGTGCCGCGCTCTCGCTGCAGCCGCAGTTGTGCGCCTTCGACCGACTGCCGCAACTCATCGTCGCTGACATTGAGCTCGTCAATCGAAGGCATCTGCGAGCGATCGCCGATCGCCGCGATCTGACGCTTGCGCCAATCGAGCAGCGCCTGCGGCTCCGTGGTGTAATGGCCGTGGCAGTCGATGATCGGCCCGCTCGAAGCCTGTGCGCGCCGCAGCCCTTCCGTCGCCTCGATATTGGTCGGAGGCGAAAAAGACCTGCCCGAAGCCATCATGGCCTGGAACACAAGCGGGCCGCCGCAACACGAACAGCCGTTCGAGTGGACCGATCCGGAAAAAGCAAACACGGCATACTCCCTTGCGAACGTCGCGTACGACGTCGCGATCAAACGTCAATCTTGCAACCGAGCCGGGTCAGCGTGGCGTCGACCCAGGAGCGGTCGAGCTTGCCCTCCTTGATCAAAGCGAGCTGCTTGATCTCGGCCTGGTGCTTGGCCTCGGTCGCCTTCAGCACTTCGGCCGTGACATCGAAGGGCACACAGACGATGCCGTCGCCGTCGCCAACGATCAGATCACCAGGCGCGATCACCATGCCGTCGATCGCGACCGGCACGTTGATCTCGCCGGGGCCGTCCTTGTAGGGGCCGCGATGGGTGACGCCGGCGGCATAGACCGGGAACGTGCCGGCGCGGAGCGTGTCGTAGTCGCGGATCGCACCATAGATGACGATGCCGGCGATCCCGCGCCGCTCGGCCTGCGCCGCCATCATCTCGCCGATCAGGGAATTGGTGAGGTCGCCGCCGCCGTCGACCACGATCACATCACCGGGTTCGGCGATGTCGATCGCCTTGTGCACCATGAGATTGTCGCCGGGACGCGTCTTCACCGTGAAGGCCGGACCCGCAAGCACACCCTCCTTGTGGATCGGCCGCAGCGCCGCGCCGCCCGCGGTCATCCGCGACATGGAGTCACTGATGTTGGCGACCGGCAGCTCGCGGAACTTGGCGACGGTGTCGGCATCGACCTTGCGCGCGCGTTTGCAAATCTGGAATCCAATCATCGCCTCGCCTCCCTTGCCTCCTCGGTTATCATTTGAAGAGATCGCGGCCGCCGGCTTGCTTGATGTATTTGATGAAGTTGCCGGCGAAGATCGCCTTGCGATCTGCTTCGTTGAGGAAATCGCATTCCTCGCTGATGAAGGTCACGGACTGCGGATAGGTGCAGGCGCGCAGCACCGGCGGATAGTTCGATCCCCAGATCATCTTGTCCGGACCGATATGCTCGTAGAGTTCGCGGAAGCGCTGCTTCGAAGTCGGATGCGGATATTTCTCGTCGTCCGGCGCGGCCTCTGGAAAATACGACACCTTCATCCAGATGTTTGGCTGTTCGCCGAGCTTGAGGATTTCGGGCCAGTTCCAGTAGCGGTCGGTGTAGGGCGGCATGCGGCGCAGCCCCATGTGGTCGAGCATGATCAGGATGCCCGGATAGCGCTTGACCATGTCGTGCAGCTCTTCGGTCTGGTACGGCGCGAACAGTTCGAGCGGGATCTGGAGCTTTTCTATCGCGGCGAGGAAATCATTCAGCAGGCCCTGCCGCAGCCAGCTATTGTAGGGCGGCTGGTGCAGCGTGATGCGCACGCCCAGCATGCGCTCCTGCGCCATGAACTGTTTCAGCCGGCCCTCATTGTCTGGCAGCAGCGGATCGAACCGACCGAACACCCCCACCACCCGATCCCTGTGTTTGGCCGCCGCTTCCAGCGAATAGCGGTTGTCGTAGCCCATCAACGACGCCGTGACCTGGACGATATGGGTGACGCCGGCCTTGTCGGCCTCCTTCAGGAGATCCTCCGCGAGCATCTCCTCGCCCCAATGGATCCCGTTGGGATCGTGCGGGCGCTCGGGGGTGGATCGTTCCCAATAGTGCAGATGCGTATCGATGATCATGGGACAGGGCCTCTAGCAGGGCGTTCCTCGGATTATCGGTGGTTTCCGCCGGTGTAGGCGCAGCCGGCCCATTCCGTCCAATATGATATTGACAGCCCGGCTATACGTTTTGACTATAAGAAGATGGATTATCGCCAGCTTCGCTATTTCATTGCCGTGGCCGAAGAGCTCAGCTTCAGCCGCGCCGCCCGACGCCTGAACATCAGCCAGCCGCCGCTCAGCATCCAGATCAAGGCGATCGAGGCCGAGGTCGGGACGACCCTGTTCAGCCGCAATCGGCGTAAGGTCGAACTGACGCCTGCTGGCGAGGTGCTGCTGGACAATGCGCGGCGCGCGGTGAAGCAGCTCGAGCAGACCACCGAAGCGGTGCGCCGCGCCGGCCGCGGCGAGGCCGGCACCATCCGGCTCGCCTTCACCAGCTCGGTTCCGATGCGGGAGGCCTTCGCGCAGATGCTGCGCGCCTTCCGCAGCCGCTATCCCGACGTGCAGATCGAATTGCAGCACATGGGCACCGGCTCGCAATTCGCAGCGCTCGCCGACGACCAGATCGATTTCGGCATCCTGCGGCCGCCCGCTGTGCTGCAAAAGAACCGGAATATCAAGCTGATGCCGTTGTGGCGCGACCGCTCCCGGCTGTTCTTTCCATCGACCCATCGCCTTGCCGCGTCCACGGCGCCAGTCGAGATGACCGAGCTGGTCGATCAGCCGTTTGTCGGCGTCGAACCGATCGTCAATTGCGGCATGCATGAACATCTGATGACGCTGTGCGGCGCGGCCGGCTTCACGCCGCGCATCGAGCAGGAAGCGCGTGAGCTCAACACCGTGCTCGGCCTCGTCTCGGCGGGGCTCGGCATCGCCGTGCTGCCGGAGTGCTATACCTGCATGGCGATACCGGGTGTCTCCAGCCGCCCGATCGCAGGTATCGATGCCGAGAGCTGGCTCATGATCGCGACGCGCGATCGCAACATGCCACCGCTGATGCAGCGCTTCACCGACGTCGCCTGCAACCTCGGCGGCGCGGACGCACCGCATCTGGTGCCGTCGAAGACGGTCAACGAACGCGCCAAGGCACAGGCGAAGATGGTCCCATTGCGCTGAGCCTTCGCAGCCGCGAAGCCGGCAGATCGCCTCCGTGCATCGTGTGATATCGAAAAGCTAGCACTCCGATATCTTTCGCAAATCCAAGCGAGAAGAATTTCGCGTGGCCGCGCTTCCGACGCGCGCGAACCGTTGACATCTGCCATGCGCCGGGTCTGATGTTGGCGGCGTAACAACAAACACGACAACAGAGATCGAGGGAGGGGCAGTTGATCATCACGCGACGACACGCCCTTATGGGAAGCGCTGCATTGCTCGCAGCTCCGGCGCTCATCGTGAGAACGTCAGCGCCGGCGCGCGCGGAGGAAGGACAGATCAGGATCGTCCGGCAGCCCGGCATGGGTCATCTGCCGCTGACCCTGATGATGGAATTGAACCTGCTGGACAAGCATCTGAAGGCGGCCGGCATCGACAAGCCTAATGTCAGCATGCGCGTCGTCAGCGGCAGCACCGCGACCTCCGACGCGGTGATCTCGGGCAACGCCGACATGACCAGCGGCGCGCTGACCTCGCTGCTCACGCTGTGGGACAAGACGAAGGGCAAGTACCAGGCGCTGTGCGCCATCACCACGCAGCCGATGCAGCTCGACACCATCAATCCCGCGGTGAAATCTGTCGCCGATTTCACCGACAATGACCGCATCGGCCTGCCCGGGGTGAAGACGTCCTATCACGCGATCGTGCTGCAGATGGAGGCGGCGCGGCTCTGGGGCGTCGACCAATATGCGCGGCTCGATCATTTGACCGTGTTCATCTCACCGCCGGATGGCGTGATCGCGATGCTATCAGGCAAGTCGCAGATTTCAGCGCATTTCACCTCGGCGCCGTTCATGTATCAGGAGCGCGAGGGCGGCAAGGCGCGCAAGATCCTCGATTCCTATGACGTGCTCGGCGGCCCGCATGTGTTCGGCACGATCTGGGGCTCGGCGGCCTATTTCGAGAAGAACCCGGTGACGACGAAGGCGCTGCTCGCAGCGCTGTCTGAAGTCATGGATCTCGTCAAGAACGATCCGCGCGGCATGGCGCAGACCTATATCAAGGCCGACAACCTCAACTTCCCGCTCGATTTCGTCGAAGGGATGCTGCGCGATCCGCAGAACATCTTCGAACTCGCGCCGCGCAACAGCATGAAGTTCGCCGAATTCCAGAACAGGATCGGCTTGATCAAGACCAAGCCCGCGAGCTGGAAAGACTATTATGCGCCGGCGATCCACCACCTGCAGGGTTCGTGATCCGTCGTTTGGGAGGTCACCATGATTGAGCGCAGGCATTGCTGCTTCCAGCATCGGCAAGGACATGGCTGAGCCGCTTCTCGACGTCGACCGCGTCACGCTGCGTTACAAGACGCCGCAATCGCTGGTGACCGCCACCCATCGCGTCAAGTTCCGCGTCGAGCGCGGCGACCGCTACGTGCTGCTCGGGCCCTCCGGCTGCGGCAAGTCGACCCTGCTCAAGGCGGTCGGCGGCTATCTGATTCCGAGCGAAGGCGCCATCCGCATCAACGGCCGCAAGGTTGACGGCCCCGGCGCCGACCGCATGATGGTGTTCCAGGAGTTCGACCAGCTCCTGCCATGGAAGACGGTCGCCGAAAACGTGGCGTTTCCGCTGCGCGTCGCGCGCAAGCTCTCCAAGGCCGAGGCGAATGAGCGCGCCCGCGCCTATATCGACAAGGTCAACCTGACCAAATTCGCCGACAGCTACACGCACACGCTTTCGGGCGGCATGAAGCAGCGCGTCGCGATCGCGCGCGGCATGGCGATGGAGCCGGACATCCTCCTGATGGACGAGCCTTTCGCCGCGCTGGACGCGCTGACCCGGCGGCGCATGCAGGATGAACTCCTGCAATTGTGGGCCGATACGCACTTCACTGTGCTGTTCGTGACCCATTCGATCGCGGAGGCGATCCGGATCGGCAGCCGCATCCTCCTGCTCTCGCCGCATCCGGGTCGCGTCAAGGCCGAGATCGAGGACGTGGCCGCCGTCGGCGGTGACAGCCGGCGCGCCGGCGAACTGGAGAAGCAGATCGACGACCTCCTGTTTTCAGCGGAAGGCGCCGGCGCCGATCACGAGACTGCCTCATGAACGCACCGCGCATCATCCTGAGTTCGGCCACCGTCATGAATGACGGCATGGATCAGCCCGAGGTCGAGCGGCAATTGTCGGCCGCCGAGCGGCTTTGGAACAATGCCGCGCTACGCAAGGTCCTCATCCTGATCGTGCTGGCCCTGATCTGGGAGGCCTATGCGCTCTATCTCGATGACGCGCTGCTGTTCCCGACGTTATCCGACACGCTGAAGGCCCTGTTCGATCACATCATGGATGGCTCGCTGTTCGCACGCACCTGGACCTCATTGCAGGTGCTGCTGCTTGGCTATGCGATCGGAATTGCGCTTGCGGGGATCTTGACGGCGCTCGCAATCAACACGCGGCTGGGGACCGATCTCCTGGAAACGCTGACCGCGATGTTCAATCCGCTGCCGGCGATCGCGTTGTTGCCGCTGGCGCTGATCTGGTTCGGGCTCGGCGCGGCGAGCCTGATCTTCGTGCTGGTGCATTCGGTGATGTGGGCGGTCGCGCTCAATACCCATGCGGGATTCCTCGCGGTGTCGCCGACGCTGCGGATGGTCGGGCGTAACTATGGATTGCGCGGCCTGCCCTATGTCCTGGGGATCCTGATCCCTGCCGCCTTTCCATCGATCCTCACCGGGCTGAAAGTGGCCTGGGCATTTGCCTGGCGCACCTTAATCGCCGCCGAGCTTGTGTTCGGCGTCGCGTCCGGCAAGGGCGGGCTCGGCTGGTTCATCTATGAAAGCCGCACCGTGCTCGATATCCCGGCGGTGTTCGCCGGCCTGTTGACGGTAATCCTGATCGGCCTCTTCGTCGAAAATCTGGTCTTCCGCCTGATCGAGCGCCGCACCGTGCGAATGTGGGGAGTGCAATCATAGAGCGTTTTCAAGCGAAGTGGACACCGGTTCGCGTGAAGAAAACGCGTCAAAATAAGAATCTAGTACCGACGTCACGTTTTCAAAAAAACATAACATATCGAGGAAACGCCCATGCTGAAGCGCCTGGTCCTTGCCTTCATTGTTTCGGGAAATTTTCTCGCGGCAAGCCACGCCGCGGAGGCGCCGCCATCCGGCCCCCTCACCATCGCCAAGCAGGGCAGCTTCTTTGTCGGCGGCCGCGAGGTGAAGAGCGACGCGCTCTCGACCATTCCGACGTTCGGCGCCACGGGCACGATCACCGTCGACCAGATGTATGTCCGCTACCAGACCCCGCTGCAGCCCAAGGACTATTCCATCACGCTGATCCACGGCTGCTGTCTGACCGGCAAGAGCTGGGAGACGACACCCGACGGCCGGATGGGCTGGGACGAATATTTCCTGCGCCGCGGCTTCTCCGTCTATGTCATCGATCAAGCCTGGCGCGGGCGTTCGGCCGCGAGCCCCGTCGCCGTCAACAACGTGAAGACCGGCAAGGCCGCGCCCGACACGCTGCCCGCCTTCATCTCAGCCGGTCATGAGCCAGCCTGGGCGATCTTCCGCTTCGGCACCGAATATCCAAAGGTGTTTCCCGGACTGCAGTTTCCGCTGGAGGCGCAGGACGAGTTCTGGAAGCAGATGGTGCCGGACTGGCACTATTCGATGACGCCGCCGGTCCCGACCGTGAAGGCGCTGTCCGAACTGTCCGAGCGTCTCGGCAAGACGGTGCTGGTCAGCCATTCGCAATCCGGCATCTTCCCGTTCCAGACGGCCGCAATGAGCCCGAAGGGAATAACTGCCATCATCTCGATCGAGCCGGGAGCATGTCCGGGCGGCGACTTTAATATGACGGCGCTCAAGCAAATCCCGACACTGGTCCTGTTCGGCGACTTCGTCAGCCAGTCGGAGGTGTGGAGCAAGCGGCTGGAAGGTTGCAGAAGCTTCGTCCAGGCCGCGAAGGCCGCCGGCGTCGACGCTGAAGTCGTCGCGCTGCCGGACGTCGGCATTCACGGCAACTCGCACATGCTGATGCAGGACAAGAACAACCTTCAAGTCGCCGACTGGCTGATCGATTGGCTCGCGACGCACGTCGAGAAGCGCGCCGCGAAATGACGCGCGCTTCAGCGGAGGAAAGGTACCGCCTTTTCCCGCACAAGGTGGTGTCAGGCTCGGCGCGGCTATGCCAATTGCTGCGGGCTCAGGCTGCCGAGCCACATGCGGGCCGAGTGGATGTTGTGAAAATCCTTGATCGCAATCTCTTTGGCCAATTTCGAATGGATGCTCCCGATTGAGACCTTGCCGAAGAATGTCAGCGACACGGCGGTAGCGACGGCCTTGAGACCCGCCGCCCGCGCCCGTGGCAGCCAATCTTCTACGATCCACTTCTGATCTTCGGCGTGGACGATCGGCAAGTCCGAATCATCGCCCAGGATCCTGTCGGCGGCATGCTGCGTGAGCATGCCAAGGATGATTTCATGAATGAAGCGAAGCTGAGCGCTGGTCGCGTATTTCCGCCACACGACCGCGATACAGGAAATGCTTTCATCGTAAGAGAGCGAACAGATCGGGTTGTCGTGCGGACTGTTCAACAACTGGATCCCGTCGATGGATTCGCCTTCGATGATCCGCTTCAGCTCCGTCAGAGAACTCGCGCCCATTCTGACCCCTCTTCTACCGCCTGCATCCCCACGCGCAGCGGCGGTATACTAGCGATCTGCCGGCGCATTTGGAACACCGTGCAGAGCGATCACGGTCGGCGCGTCCTGCGGTTCCACCTGCCGCCTTTGCGGCTGACGCTGCAGGTCTTCAATCATCGCCCGTGCGATCTCGCGCTCGCCCATGATGACGGTATCGGCGCCCAGTCGCGTGAGATGATCGACCTCGGCGTCCGAATGCGCGCGGGCGATGATTCGGATCTGCGGATTGGCGGCGCGCGCCTGCTGGACGATCTGTCCGGCTTCGAACGCTTCGGGAATCGCGACCACCAGATATCGGGCCGCGGATGGATTGGCGGCGGCGAGCACGTCGGCGCGGACGGCATTGCCCATGATCGCCTCGATATCCTTCTGCTTGAGCCCAGCGACGATCGCATCGGCATCTTCGATGACGAGGAACGGTTGGCCCGCCTCCTTCATGGCGCTGCCGACGATGTTCCCGACCCGGCCGTAGCCGACCAGGATAGCGTGACCGGTCAGGCTTGTGACCGGGATCGGTTCGCGGGCGGCAGGAGCGGCGGTCTTCGGCGACGCCCGCCTCGGATCGAGGCGCGGTATCAGCCAGTCGACACCTGCGAAGATCAGCGGATTGAGCATGATCGAGAGGATCGCTCCGGCCAGGATCAGGTCGCGACCTTCCTTCGGGAGCAGATTGGTTACAACGCCGATCTCCGCCAGGATGAAGGAGAACTCTCCGATCTGGGCGAGACTGGCGGAGATCGTCAGCGCCGTGGAGACCGGATGCCTGAAGGCCAGCACGATAAAGAAGGCTGCCACGGATTTTCCGATAGTGATGATGAAGATCGTAGCGATCAGCGGCCACGGCTCGCGGATCACACTCATCGGATCGAACAGCATGCCGACGGAAACGAAGAACAGCACCGCAAAAGCGTCCCGCAGCGGCAGCGACTCCTGTGCCGCGCGCTGGCTGAGCGGGGATTCCGTCAGCATCATCCCGGCGAAGAAGGCGCCGAGCGCGAGCGAAACGTCGAACAGCTTTGTCGCGCCGAATGCAACGCCGAGCGCGATCGCCAGCACGGCGAGCCGGAAGAGCTCGCGGGAGCCAGTGTGCGCAACGTAATGCAGGATCCAGGGGATGAGCCTGCGTCCCACCACCAGCATCAGGGCGATGAACAGGCCGACCTTGGCGACTGTGAGCAACAATGTGCCCGTGAGTCCAAGACCAAGGCGCGCCGCGAGCGGACCGGCGGTCTGCGCATCGCCGTTTCCACCGAGCACGCTCGCAAGGGCCGGAAGCAGCACGAGCGCGAGCACCATCGCCAGATCTTCCACGATCAGCCAACCGACGGCGATCTTGCCGCGGTCGGTATCCATCAACCGGCGCTCCTGCATCGCGCGAAGCAGCACGACGGTGCTGGCGACCGACAATGCCAGCCCGAACACGAGGCCCGCTCCGACCGACCATCCCATGGCCTGAGCAAGTCCGAGCCCCATCAGCGTCGCAACCGCGATCTGGACGACGGCACCGGGCAGCGCGATGGCGCGGACAGACAGGAGATCGTTGAGAGAGAAATGCAGGCCCACCCCGAACATCAGCAGGATGATGCCTAGCTCCGCCAGCTCCGTTGCCAGCGCCTGGTCCGCGACGAAGCCGGGCGTAAAGGGGCCGGCCGCAACTCCCGCGAGCAAATAGCCGACCAACGGTGGAAGCCGGAACCGCTGGGCGAGGGCACCGAACACAAAAGCCAGTCCAAGCCCTGCGACAATGGTCGCGATAAGTGGCGTATCATGCAGCATTTTCAGCTTTTGGCACAATCTGTCGCCGATGTCCCGCGGACCTTTTGTGGCGGCATGTCGCACTTGCTGCTTGCGTTGATTGGCGCAGTCGCTACCTGATGAGATGAGCTGCAGCCTCGTAGCCCGGGTGGAGCGCAGCGCAACCCGGGACCTCTGCATCAACGTTTACGAGCTGTCCCGGGTTACGCTGACGCTCCACCCGGGCTACACATCACGACGATGAAAACTGACACGCAGTCCCTCAAGATCGAGATCGGCCATGCTGGCGCGGTCTCGGCGCTGCTGCTTCGTCCGCCGCAGGCTCACGCGATCTATGTGTTTGCGCACGGCGCAGGCGCCGGCATGACGCATGGCTCGATGGAGGTGATTGCCACGGGCCTCGCCGCGCGCGGCATCGCGACGTTGCGTTACCAGTTCCCCTATATGGAGAAGGGCAGCAAGCGGCCAGATCCACCCGCGATTGCGCATGCCACCGTGCGCGCTGCGGTGGCAGAGGCCGCAGAGCGGTGCGCCGGCCTGCCGCTCTTTGCCGGCGGAAAATCCTTCGGCGGGCGGATGACCTCGCAGGCGCAGGCGGTCAAGCCGCTTGCCGGCGTACGAGGCCTGGTGTTTCTCGCCTTCCCGCTGCATACAGCCGGAAAGCCATCCACCGAGCGGGCAAAGCATCTCGCTGACATCAAAATCCCCATGCTGTTCCTGCAGGGCACGCGCGATGCGTTGGCGGACTTGAAGCTGCTCGAGCCGGTGGTCAAGGAGCTCGGATCATTGGCGACGCTGCATCTCGTGAAAGAAGCCGATCATTCCTTCCATGTGCTGGTCCGTTCGGGCCGCAATGACGGCGAAGTGATGGACGAGGCGCTCGATGCATTCACGGCGTGGGTGGATTCGATCCTTTGAAGGCGCTCAAGTGAGTGGCTCCCCTCACGCCTCCCCAAGATCGATCTGCGTCAATATCCCCTGCCGCAGCGCCAGCCGGACCAGTTCGATATCCGAGCCGACGCCGAGCTTGTCCTTGATCAGGGAGTGCAGGTTCGCCACCGTCTTGGGACTGATGTGAAGCGCCTCGGCGATCTCCTCGGTCGTCCTCTCGGCAAGTAGCATGCGCAGCACTTCGAACTCGCGCGCGGAGAGGACATCCGCGACGGCGGCCTCGCCGGCAAGCCGGCTGAGCGCGAGTTCATGGTCGATATCGGGACTGATGGCGATCTTTCCGGCCAGAACATCCATCACAGCGTGCACGAGCGTCTCGGGCGGGCTTGTCTTGGTGACATAGCCGCGGGCGCCGGCACGGATTGCCTGCACCGCAAAGGCCGCGTTCTGGTGCATCGTGAACACGAGGATCCTGGCGCGCTTGTCCCATTGCCTGATGCGCCTGATCGCCTCGATGCCGCCGATGCCGGGCATGCTCAGATCCATGATGACCAGGTCGGGCTCGGTGGCCTTGAACAGCCGATAGGCCTCGGCGCCATCGGAGGCTTCAGCAACGACGCGCAATCCCGGCTGCTTCTGCAGCACCGAGCGATAGCCCTCGCGAACGACGGCGTGATCGTCGACCAGCATGATGGCTCGGCCGCTGCCATTCATGCCGCGTACTCCAGGGCGACGCCGTGCTGGCGAGACGGCGCGACGGGAATAACGACGCGCAAGGCAAAGCCACCGTTTTGCCCGGCCTCGAAGCTCAGCCGCCCTCCCAATGCCGCGACGCGTTCACGCATCCCGAGCAAACCCATTCCGGATTTCACGGCTGGATCGCTGAGCCGGCCGTCATCCTCGATGTCGAGCTCGATTGCGGCGTCGTCCGAGGGAGCCTCGGCTTCACGCATCCCCAGTCGCAGCACGACCCGCGTTGCGCCTGCATGCTTGGCCGCGTTGGTGAGCGCCTCCTGCACGATGCGGTAGAGATTGGCGCTGACCGCCGCGGGCAAATTCTCGAACGTGCCGGAAAAGGCGATCTTGAAGCGGGGCCGTCCCCGGCTGCGCCCGTTCCAGCCGGCGACCAGACCTTCCAGGCTTGCGGCCAGGCCAAGTTCCTCGACGTCGGGCGGACGCAATCTGAACAGCGCGCCGCGCAGCGTCTCCATCATGTCGGTCGCAATCCGCGCAATGCCGTCGCATTCGGCGAGCATGGCAGGACAATCCTGTCCCGCTGTATGACGAGCCGATGCCGCCAGCGCGCGGATCGCGGTGAGCGACTGCCCGAATTCATCGTGCAGCTCCCGCGCCAGATGCCGGCGCTCCTCGTCCTGCAGCGCGATCAGCCTGCGGGTCAATTCACTGCGCTCGGCCAGCGCCGTGCCGAGGCTTTCCGCGAGGTGATTGAACACGTCGCGGATGGTCGAAAGCTCGGCAAGATCGAAGGGCGGCAGGCGCGCCGTGAGGTCGCCTGCGGCGATCCGCTCAAGACCGCTCAGGATCAACCGCGTTGGCCGAAGTGCGCGTGCAAGGGCCGCATAGACCAGAGCGCACAATAACGGCAGCGCGATCGCAAGCACGGTCATCAGACGGCCCGCTTCGTGCCAGGCCTCGGCCGTGAGCACGGCTGGATCAACCCAGACGACGGCTTCGCCGACGATGGCGCCGCGAGAAATCACAGGTCGCGTGGCCTCGCGACCGGGATCAAACAGGCTGCGATAGAACGTTGCGAAAATTTGTGGCGGCGCGCTGTTCTCGTTCGGCGCACCACCGCAGAATCGCTGCCGGATATCGCCATCGCTTGCGCGAAAGGCGAGACAGAGTCCGGGCGTTATGACCGCAGTCGCGACATTGTCGAGGTCGGGAAATCCTGACCGCGGATTATTCACCCACTGGAGCTTGTTTTGTTGCAGCTCCAGCGTCTTTGCCGCGACTTCGGCGATCGCATTGATCCTGGCGCGCACGGACCTATCGGCATCGATGAGGAAATAGGCCGAGATGGCGGCAAAGCAGAGGGCCGATACGGCCGCAACGCGCAGCGTCAACCGTACCTTCAGATCGCTCCTGTGGTTCCACATCTTGCGGATACCCCTCGCGGATGATTTTGGACTCCCGGTCTGCGAGCGGGAGCCATACATTTAACGGCAGAATGCAAGCGGCGCAAAGCGTTGCCCGCAACCCGAAAATGACGTCGTGAAATTTTCCCGGCTCTCGTCGGGAGGCGCTCAGCTTCGGCGGCAGACCTGGTCGGCATAGCCTTCAGGCCCACATGATCGCTGAAAGGTCCGCCGATGCGCCGATACTCTCTTGATTTGCTGACCGTCACTGTGCTTGGGCTCTTGCTGGGTTTCGGTTCCGCCAGTGCCGATAGCGGCGCGCCCGCAGCGCGGACCCTGGGCGTCACGATTGAAGACTTCGGCTATCTCGACACCTCGGGCGAGCCCATCGATCAGACAGCCGCCCATCTAGGGCGCCTGCAAACGTTCATGGCCGCGCTGAGACGCGACGTCGAGGCGGACGGGCACTACCGCCTCGTCCCGCCCTCGACCGACGATCGGGCAACGTCCGCCGAGCGCATGCGGGCTGCCGCGCAAGGCGGCGCCAATGTCCTGATCACCGGCGCGGTGCAGAAGATGAGCACCCTGGTCCAGTTTGCAAGCGCGGCGGTCGTCGACGACGATACCAAGCGGATCCTGTTCGAAAGGCGCTACACGTTTCGGGGCGACAATGACGAGGCGTGGAATCGTGCCGAGACCTTCCTGTCCCGCGACATCCGCGCGGCGCTGGCGGCGCAGCTAGCCGCATCTCCGGCGGTTGCGTCGACGCCGATCGCGCTTGCGGTGTTCGACTTCGAACTGGAAGATACCACCGCCGCCGCTCAGGCAAGCGGCGTCGCGGCTTCGGATGCCGCACAATTGGCCGATGTCACCAACGGCGTGCGCGAGCTGTTCGCGCAATCGGGCCGCTTCCGCATGATCGAGACCAGCGGCACGAACGCGGAAGCGGTCAAGGCACACACGCTGCGCGACTGCGGCGGCTGCGAGGCCGGCATCGCCACAAAGCTCGGCGCGGACCAATCGCTGATCGGCGTGGTGCGGCGGGTCAGCCGCACCGAATACACGATCGGATTTCAGGTCCGCGACTCCAGGACCGGCGCCATCGTTTCGCGGGCCGACAGCGGGCTTCGCATGGGCGCCGACTACTCCTGGCGGCGGGGCGCCGTGCGCCTCGTCAAGGACCATCTGTTCGAGAACCGAGCTCAGCAGTAAGCCGGCGCGCGGTACCCACCTTTGATGACGGCACCGACCTGGATGCAATCGTCAGAGCATGTTGCCGACGATCTTGGTCATCTCGGCTGCCGAATACGCCCGCAGCGTTTCGCTGCGAACATTGCCGAGCGCGCCGAGGCTCAGGCTGAGCGACATGGCCGACGACTCATCCGGCGCTTCGATGAAGGTCACGACGTCATATCGGCCCTGGGTCCAGACGATCTCCTTCACCTTCACGCCGAACGTCTTGGCCATTTCCTTGAAAGCTTCCGCTCGCTTGGGCGACTCCTTGGCGTTGCGGATTCCCTGATCGGTGAACTTCGTCAGCACGACATAAGTTACCATGGCCGTCCTCCTCGGGTTAGGACCTTGTGCAACTTGGCATGAGGAAGTCGCGCCGAGCATGCCACAGCGGCACCGGCACAGCCACAGGCTCCTTGAGGAAGGTCATGGGACGTGACCATTTTTGCCAGGCAGCTTCAACCGGGCTACGATGGCGCCATGGCACCGACACGAATCCTGATCGTCAATCCGAACACCACCGTCACGATGACCGAGACCATCGCCGCCGCGGCGCGCGCGGTGGCATCTCCGGGCACTGAGATTGCGGCCGTCACCTCGGCGATGGGGCCGGTCTCGATCGAAGGGTATTACGACGAGGCTTTCGCGGTCCCCGGCCTGATCCAGGCGCTGTTGAGCACAAAGGACGCCGACGCCGGCATCATCGCCTGCTTCGACGACACCGGATTGGATGCGGCGCGATCGGCGGCACCATTCCCGGTGGTCGGCATTTGCGAGGCGGCGCTGGTCACTGCCGGCCAGCTCGCAAAGCGCATCGCGGTCGTCACCACGACGCCGCGCTCGGTCGTGCCGCTGCAAGAGCTGGTGCGTCGCTATGGATTTGCCGAACGGGTCTCGGTGACGGCATGCAATGTCGCGGTGCTCGATCTGGAGAAACCGGGCTCGGGCGCGGAGGAAAAGCTCTGCGCCGAGATCGAGCGGGCGCTGGAAAAGGGCGCGGAAGCGATCGTGCTGGGCTGCGCCGGCATGGCCGATCTTTCGGCCGCGCTGTCGCAGAACTTCGGTGTGCCGGTCATTGATGGCGTCGCCGCCGCAGTGAAGCAGGCCGAGGCGCTGGTCGGCCTGAAGCTCACGACCTCGCGCCGTGGCGCCTACGCGTTTCCAGGCGCGAAGGGCTATACGGGCCTGCTCAAACAATTCGCGCCGAAGACTGTGTGAGCCCGTCATTGCGAGGAGCGACAGCGACGAAGCAATCCATATCTCCGCAAGCGGCACCATGGATTGCTTCGCTTCGCTCGCAATGACGGAAAGAGTGTTTATGCTGACGACGGTGCGCCGTAGATCCGGTCACGCAGGCGGCGCATGCCGGCGAGCCAGCGGTCGCGATTGGATGCTTTCCGCTCCATGTATTCCTGCACCTGCGGGTGCGACAGGATCAGGAAACGCTCCTCCGCCATCGCCTCGATCACGATGCGCGCGACTTCGGCCGGCTGCATCACGCCATCGACCCGCGCCGCGCTCGGGCCCGGCGTGGTCATGCCAGTCTGCACCGACTGCGGGCACAGCACGGAAACGCGGATGCCGCGGTCGCCATACTGGATGGCAAGATGCTCGGCGAGCGCGACGGCGGCATTCTTGGTCACGCCATACGGCATCGAGTTCAGCGAAGCGAGGAGACCCGCGGCGGACGCCGTGTTGAGGAGATAGCCGGAGCCGCGCGCGAGCATGCCGGGCACCAGCGCCCGCGCCGCGAACACATGGCTCATCACATGCACGCGCCAGCTCACGTCCCAGTCGGCGTCGGAGGCCGTCTCCTGTCCCTTGCGCGACAGCCCGGCATTGGAGAAGAAGACGTCGACCGGGCCATATTTGGCTTCCGCCGCCGCGACCAGCGCCTTGATGTCCTCTTCCAGCCCGACGTCGGCGGTCACCGCTAGCCCATCGATGTCGCCGGCGACGCTCGCAAGCCGCTCGCGCGTGGTCTTGAGATCGGCGACGACGACACCGCGGGCGCCAGCCTCGGCATAGGCCCGCGCCACCGCTTCGCCGATACCACCAGCCGCTCCGGTGACGACGCAGACCTTGTCTTTCACTTGCACGACGGAGCACTCCGTTTTTCGGTTTGACTCTATCTTTTCGCCGCCCGGCGGCACTGGCAACCGCTTTCTGGACGGCGCCTCTAGGCCCGATTCGGACGCAATCTGGACCCGCGGAACCGCTCACCCCGGCTTGACTCGGGTTTGAAATCTGATTTCATATATGCAAATAAGAAGTCATATATAAAATGAGGAAACCATGGCCCTCCTGCCCGAAGCTGCGATCAACCACTACCGCGAGCACGGCTATTACGCGCCGATCAGGGTCATGTCGGCAGCCGAGGCCGAAGGCATTCGCAGGAAACTGGAGGCGCATGAGGCCGCGCACGGCCTGCTGAAGGGATCGATGCGGCACAAGAGCCATCTGCTGTTCACCTGGCTCGATGGCCTGATCCGCCATCCGGCCATTCTCGACGCGGTCGAGAGCGTGATCGGCCCCGACATCCTCTGCTGGAGTTCCACCTTCTTCATTAAGGAAGCCCGCGACCCCGGCTTCGTCTCCTGGCACCAGGACTCGACCTATTGGGGGCTCGACCCCGCCGATATCGTCACCGCATGGGTCGCGCTCTCCGAGAGCACCGCCGAGAATGGGGCCATGCGCGTCATTCCCGACACCCAGACACTGGAGCAGGTCGCCCACCGCGACACCTTTGCCGCAGACAACCTGCTGACCCGCGGGCAGGAGATCGCGGTCGACGTCGATGAGAGCAAGGCCGTGATGCTGCAGCTTCAGCCCGGCGAGATGTCGCTGCACCACGTCCGCCTGATCCATGGCAGCGACCCGAACCCGTCGGCGAAGCGCCGGATCGGCTTTGCCATCCGCTATCTGCCGACCCATGTGCGGCAAATTGTGGGAACGAACGACAGCGCCACGCTGGTGCGCGGCCTCGACCGCTACAGCAATTTCGCGCCGGAATATGCTCCGGAGAGCGACCTGTCCGACGCCGCGATTGCCTTCCACGCCCACGTCATGGGCGACCAGCAGAAGGTCTTGATGCGGAACACGCAAGCGAGCGCCATGCGATGAGCATGCCGCCGAAGGAGAGCAAGCCCAGATGACCGACCTGATGACCGACCCCAACGATCCCCGGCGCCGCATGTTCGGCGATTACCGGTTGAAGCCGAACAGCGGGGTCAATCCACCCTACTCGCCGGCCTATCCCGTGGAGTGGGGCTGCACCTTGCGGACGGTCGAGATCATGACGCGCGTCGAGCCGGGCAAGGTGTCGAGCCTGCTTGCGGATACCCCGTTCGAGATCGCGAGCGACCGCGTCGCCTTCCGCTTCATGGTGTCGCCGGGCCATTCGCTGGCGGTGCATGCCGGGCAGATGTTCGATCTGATGATCACCGTTCCCGTGCGCTACAAGGGCCTGTTCACCGAGACGCATATCTTCATGTATTGCAGCGACCCGATGGGAATCTGCGCCGGCCGTGAGGTCTTCGGCTACACCAAGAAGGATGCGCACTACACCTTCCATGAGCAGGCGGACGGCTCGATCAACGGATCGGTCAGGCGGCGCGGCATTGCGCTGGCCGATTTTTCCTTCACGCCCGATCCAACGGCGCGGTCATCCGCATCGTCGACGGCAACGAACTGCCCGCCGGCGAGATCCATGTCCGCCGCCTGCCGCATCCGGAGCGACTGGAGACGGCCTATGCCGATATCGCCTATCGCCGCACGCCGCTGAAGTATTCGGCGCCGCTACCGGGCCGCGCCAGGATGACGCTGCACTCAAGCGAATACGACCCGATCGCGGATCTCGCGCCGGAAATCCTGGGGGCGCAATTCATGGTGTCCGAGGTCTATGGCGGCGGTTTCGAGGTCGAAGACCGGCGACTGATCGAGCGCCTGATTCCGTGAACGACAACATCGACCCGCGCGCTAAGCACGCGCGGGCATAAACATCCGTGCGAGAGCGTGGGCCACATAAGGGAGGGTTTTGGATATGAATATGATAAAGCGTTTTTCGTTGAATCGCCGCCGGCTGCTGGCCGGCCTCGGCGGCATGGCATTGGGCATCACGAGCTTTGGTGCACAGGCGCAAGAGCCCGGGCCGCTTCGGCTCGGCGTGCTCACGGATATGTCGAGCCTTTATGCCGACGTCACCGGGCCCGGATCGCTGCTGGCGGCGAAGATGGCGGTCGAGGATTTTCAGGTCTCGCCGCACAAGATGACCAGGCCGATCGAAGTCATCAGCGGCGATCACATGAACAAGGCCGATCTCGCCGCCAACATCGCGCGCGAATGGATCGACCGCAACAATGTCGAGGCCATCATCGACGCGCCGAATTCCTCGGTGGCGCTGGCGGTGCGCAACGTCGTGCAGCAGAACAACAAGACGCTCTTGGTGTCGGGCGCGTCCTCGTCCGATCTCACCGGCAAATCATGTTCGCCAAACCTCGTGCACTGGACCTACGACACCTACGCGCTGTCATCGGGCGCCGCGCGGGCCGTCGTCGCCAGCGGCGGCAAGACCTGGTTCACGCTGACCGCCGACTATGCGTTCGGGCACGCGATGGAGGCGGACGTCAAGAACGTCGTGCAGAAGCTCGGCGGCAAGGTCGTCGGCGGCGTACGCACGCCGATCAACAGCCAGGATTTCTCCTCCTTCCTGCTGCAGGCGCAGGGCTCGAAGGCGGAGGTGATCGCCCTGATCAATGCCGGCGGCGACACCATCAATTCGATCAAGCAATCGGTCGAGTTCGGCATCCCGCAGGGCGGCCAACGCGTGGTCGCGACCGTGCTCTATCTCAGCGACGTGCATTCGCTGGGGCTGAAGACGGCGCAGGGCCTGCAGTTCACCGAATCCTTCTACTGGGATCTCAATGACGATACCCGCGCCTGGTCCAAGCGCTTCGCGCCGCGCAACGGCGGCCGCTATCCGACTGCGCTGCAGGCCGGGGTCTATGCCGCTACGCTGCATTACCTCAAAGCCGTCGACGCGCTCGGAGCCTCCGGCGACGGCAAAGCGGTGGTGCAGGAGATGAAGAAGCTGCCGACCGACGATCCCCTGTTCGGCAAGGGCAGCGTTCGCGCCGATGGCCGCAAACTGCACAACATGTATCTGTTCGAGGTCAAGAAGCCGGAAGAGTCGAAATATCCCTGGGACTATTACAAGCTGATCAAGACCATTCCGCCGAGCGAAGCGTGGCGACCGCTGGAGGAAGGCGGCTGCGACTTCCTGAAATCATGAGCAGCGAAGTAGCGCTCGTCACCGGCGGCGGTGGCGACATCGGCAGGGCAATCGCGCTCGCGCTGGCCCGGACCAGCCGGGCCGTCGCGATCGTCGATATCGATGAAGCGGCGGCCGCGGCGACGGCGCGCTTCGTTGAAGCGGCGGGCGCCGAGGCGCTGGCCATCCGCGCCGATGTCTCGAGCGCGGCGGAGACCGCGGCCTTTGTCGAAACGATCGAGCAGAAGCTTGGTCCGATCGGCATCTTCGCCAACAACGCCGGCATCGAGGGCGTGGTCGCGCCGCTGCACGAATACCCTGACGATACGTTCGACCGGCTGTTGCAGGTCAATGTGAAGGGCGTCTTCCTCGGTCTCAAATACGTGCTGGCGAAGATGAGGCCGCGCGGCCAGGGCGCGATCGTCAACACCGCATCGACCTCGGCGATCCGTGGCCGTGCGGGGCTCGCCGGCTACGTGACATCCAAGCATGCGGTGCTCGGCCTGACCCGCACCGCCGCGCTGGAGGTGACGGGAACGAAGATCAGGATCAACGCGATCCTGCCCGGCCCGATCGAGTCGCGCATGATCCAGGAGCTCGAGGACCAGGCGCGCGAGCGGTCCGTCGCGCCACGGCGAAGCGGCGGTGCGCCATATGGGAAGCCGGAGAATATCGCTGAAGTCGTCACGTTTCTCGCGTCCGACGCCGCCGCGCATGTCAACGGCGCGGCCTGGGTCGTCGACGCCGGGATGACGGTGGGCTAGCGCTGGACGAGATCGGGTTTCGAAGGCCCATCCGCAAACTCGCTCCACCTCTGCCACTTGCGGGGGAGGTCGACGCGCAGCGCCGGGTGGGGGCTCTCTCCCCACAATCGAACAGCGTGAACCGCGGAGATACCCCCACCCCGGCCCTCCCCCGCGAGCGGGAGAGGGAGCGCAGCTCCATTGTGGCTGCTACTTCTACGGCACGCCGCCGATCTTCTCCGACACGATCTTCGCGGCGGCGCGCAACTCGGTGGCGATGCTGGCGGCTTCGCCGGCGGAGATGCGGCCCTCCCGCACCAGCGGCACGGTCAGCGCAGCGACCGCGCGGCCTGACGCTTCGACGATCGGGCAGCTATAGGCGAGGATACGCGTATAGCCGTCGTCGTTGGAGAAGTTGCCGCCCTCCTCCGAGATTCGATCCAGCGCCGCGAGCGCCTTCTTGCCGCTGATGCGATCATTGGCGGCGATGACCTCCGCGAGCTCCTGGCGCCGGCCCTCGAGCTGGAACGCCGCCAGCACCTTGGCCGACGCATATTGCTGGGTCAGCGGAAACACGGCGCCGACCTTGACCGACCAGCCCATCAGCCATTCCGGCTCGATCCGCGCGATCACCATGAACTGCTCGCCGTGCAGCACGGTGAGATGGCAGGACAACCGCACGCGGCCGGCAAGCTGCTCCATCACGGGCAGCGCGGCCTTCAATAGCCGCTCGGTCGGCGGGAATTGCGAGGCGATCCGGAACAGTTGCAGGGTCAGCGTGTATTCCCCCGTCGCCGGATCGCGCGTGACATAGCCGCGGCGCTCCAGCGCCACCAGCATGCGGAAGATCTCGCCGACGGAACGGCCGACCCGCTCGGCCAACTGCTTCTGGCTGAGACCGCGCGCCTCAGCCGACAGCGCTTCCAGAAGATCCAGCCCCTTTTCAAGGGCGGGAGCGCCCGGTTGCACATTCTTTGCCTTCTTCATCCGTGAAGCCTTGGGACATGCCAGCACATCATCTCCCCGCCGCAGGCGGCAAGGGAACGAAGCCTGGATGTACCTGATCACCCGCGCGACGAAAAGTTATCTGCGCGGTTGGCCCACGTGGACAACCTCCACGGCTGTGAATTGCCTCAACGATCCGCGGTGGACGCCAACTGGATGTGCTCGGGGATTCCGGCGACGAACGATCTATTTCGTCGGTGTCGGATAGACCAACGATTGATCGTCGATGTCCTGAGCGGGCAATTTCTCGACGCCGACCATCGCATGCAGCTGCGCCAGCGGCGGCATGGCCATAGCGGTCAATTCAATCGAACGCGAATGCGGCCGCCACAGCAAGGTTCCAATAACAATGACGACGGCAATGGCGATCACTGAAATCATTGAGCGGATCATAGGGTATCTCCCTCTCCACTCAAATGAGTCTGCGCTATCAGCCTGGGGTTCGAGACCCGCGCCGATTGCGGATCATCGCTGCTAAACCCTGGCGCTCGGCAACGCGAAGGCTGTCGTCGCCGATTCCTGCACGAAATTGTCGAGAATCACCGCCGCTCCAACTGCGACGACGACGGCGAACAGGCAGGCCAGGACGAACGCGCGCATCGTGTTTCTCCTCTTCACGTCATTTTGTACCACAGTTCTGCAGCGGATGAGTCGCGCCGCGGGCAAAAGCGGCGTTCAGGCGGAAAGTGCGAACGCCTCGGCTTCGATGTCGATGAAGGTGCGCCCGAGCGCCCCAACCGATGCATAGAAATCGGCCGATTGTGCCCGTTCCAGGTCGATGAAGAAGCGCCTGATCCAGGGCGAAAGATGCCGCTCGAAGAAGTCGCGGTCGGCGCCGTCGGGCGCGGCGATGCTGCCGCCAGCCAGACCCGCCATGATCTCGCAGAGGAATCCGGCGTGATCCTCCGGATCGCTCCGCCCCGGTGTCTTTTCGATGCCGAGACCATCAAGCGTTTCCCGCACCCGGACCAGCGGCCGCCCATACAGCGTCTCGGCGAGATAATGCGACGCAAAGGGCAGCAGCGCCCCCTCCCCCAGCCCGGCAAATAGCGCAAAGAATTCGCGCGACGCGCGCTCTTGATCGGTCCGCCGCGCCGCTTCGGCCAGCGCTATATGCACTATTCCGATCGGGCTGGCATCGCCACGCAGGGCGGCGAGACGGGAAAGAAGTTCGGCGTCCGGGCTGCGCGTCAGCAGGGTCGCCAATAGCGCGTATTCCTGCGCCCGTGCGCGGTCGATCTCATCGACAACGCGCCCGGCAGCGCCGTTTGAAATTGAATCCGTCATGGTTCGATCCCAAAAGACATGCCGCCTTGTCGATCGCTATCGCGGCAACGCGCTGCCATGACGCCGCTTTCGGGGAGAATCCTGCGCTTCCTCGACAGGCGCTTGCTCGCCCTGCGCGCCCAAGTCCGGCATTTCGTTCGACTGCGCAGCAGCACCAGCAAGCGACGGCCCGTCTGTCGCGGGCGGCGGATCGAGGACGGGCTCAGCGGAATCCGCCGTTTCGGGACTAACCGGACCAGCCGGCGACGTCGTATCCACAAGCGCATCCGGAATCTGCTCCAGCCGCCGCGAGACCTGCGCCAGAACATCGGCGGCGCTTTCCGTTGGATCGAGCGGGCCGAACCCCGGAATTGCGTTCGGATCGTTGAAGTCCCACTGGTTCTCCGCGATGCCGACGAAGTCGCGAATGGCGGGGTCGCTGGTCCAGGCCCGGCGCAACGCCGCGCGGGCCAATTCGGCCGGAACGCCGGCGCGCAGGAACGCGGTAATATCGGTATTGGCGGCGATCGATTCGATTGACGGCAGGCTGGCGAGGTCCAACGGCTCACCGCTCGCCGCGTCGGCCGCAGGCAACGCGGCCGCTTCTTCACTGTCGGTCGGAGAAGCCTCCGCATCCTGGCGCTCTTTCGCGGCCTGCTTCAGCCGCGCCCAGCGAAGGAAAACATTGTGCTCTTCAGCCACGGTCGGTTCTCTCTCATATCCTACGTTGGCGGCCCCCGCCGATCGCGCTGCCGCTTGATGAAGGGGCGCTCGACATGATGCGCGGCAACAAATCGCTCAACGATTTCAACGATACTTGCGGGCATCGGCACCGCGTCGACCAGATTGCTGCCGGCGTCGGTGAACGCCTCGCCTTCGGCCGGATCAGCGGTGACCGCGAGCAGTTCGTAAGGTGGCTCGGAGCCGGTCGGGCGCAGGTTGACCCATAGTGCGGGCGAGCCCGATGCGAGATTGTCGCGATAATTGGCGGTCTCGGTGCGGTGCAGTTCGATCACCGCCTCGCCAGCATAGAATAACGTCACCTCTCCTTCCCTATCGAGCGGCGTCCATGGGTCGGCCGACGGGTTTCCGGCCAAAACCGAAATCGGCCGCCACAGGAAGTCGGCCCAGGCACTCCTGCCCTTGCGCCGCTCGACCACAACTCCCACGGAAATGCGCTCCAGCGCCGTCGATATCAATTGACTGCCTCCGCATTCGCAATCGGCAAGCCGGTGATGAGGTTTTGCGGCTTCAACCGCAACACCCCGTCGGTGGTCATGGCGAGCAGCAGATGGACCGGCTCGCCCCTGACCTTTTCGATCATACAGGTGGGATCGCGGAACGTCAGCCGGAACAGGCCGACCAACTGGGCGTGCGAGCCGTCATCGAGATCATCGCCATGCCAGATCGCGTCGCCGATGCGCGTGGCATCGGAGCTCAGTCCGACATACCAGTTCCATGAGCCTCGCGCAGTTCCGCCACCGGCTCGACTTCGACCTCGATCGCCAGCAGGTGCAGAAGCCATCGGCCAATGACATCGCCAAGCGCGGCCAGACCGCGCCCGCCCGCGGCCAGATCGAGCGCCATGTCGAACCGGTCGCTGCGCTCCCAATAGCCGCCCGCCGTGGACTCGTTCAGCACGTCGACCTCGGTGGCGTCAGGCAACCCGAGCAGCGCCATCAGCGGCGACGCCGAATGCCGGCCGGTTACGGAGCCGCGTTCCTCGTCGACGGCGAGGACCGAGGCCCCTTCGATCATGAGCTTCTGCGGGCGGAAAAACATCTCGGCGGCGCGCAGCATGAAAGCATCGCGGCAATCATCCAACGCATTGCGCAGGATGACCTGCACCAACTGACCGACGAGGACCTGGGGAAAGGCAATATTGCGCCTGACGATCGCAAGATAGGCGGCCTCGAGGCTTCCGTGCTTCGCTAGGTGATCCCGCCAGGCGATCATCGTCTGCCAGTTCTCGCGCGCATCGGCGTCGGCGATCACCTCGATATGCCCGGCTGCGACCGACCGCCGCGGGTGACGCAGCAGCGCGCGATGCAGCTCCTGCTCCGCCGCGCAGGCGTCCGGTGGGGGCATCAGCTCGGGCCGCGCCAGATAGACCTTCAGGAAGTCGTCGGTGACCAGTAGCCGGTCATTTTCGTCGCGGTCGAGCAGATGATGGCCGCAAGCGAGCCAGAAATCACGCGGCGCGCTCATCGGGTGCTCCCTGCAAGTCCGCCATACCGGCATCGTATTTTGCCGCAGAGCCAGTATATACTTTCCACAAACTCCCGGCCAGTTTTGCCGGGCGTACCGCACAGCCACAAGAGTTCGTGACCGCAATGGCTGATTCTGCGCGAAGCGTTCTGGTCTGCTCGTGCGAGGGCACGATGCCACTCGACGGCGATGCTATGCGTCGCGGCTGCCATCATGAAATGACGACGGCAACGCAGCTCTGCCGCGTCGAACTCGATCGCTTCCGAGCCATCGCCGCTGAAGACGGCCCGCTCACGGTCGCCTGCACCCAGGAAGCGGCACTGTTTTCCGATGTGGCTGAGGAAAGCGGCCGCACGCAATCCATAGAATTCGCCAACATCCGCGAGACCGCCGGCTGGTCCAATGACGCCGCGCGCGCGGGACCGAAAATGGCGGCGCTGCTTGCGGCGGCGGCCGAGACTGCACCGCCGGCGCCATCGGTTGAGCTCGAAAGCGGCGGCGTCATCCTGATCTGCGGCCGCGATGAGACCGCGATCGAAGCCGGCAATCTGCTCAAGGACCATCTCGACGTCACTGTTCTGATCGAACCGCCCGCCGCCGTCGCGCCGCCGCGCAATGACGAATTCCCGGTGGCGAAGGGAAAGGTGACCGCGGCGCGCGGCCATCTCGGCGCGTTCGAGGTTACGGTCGACGATTTCGCCGAAGCCGCGCCCTCGTCGCGTAGCACGCTGCTGTTCGGCCCTTCCCGCAACAATGCGCGATCGAACTGCGACATCATCCTCGACCTGACCGGCGGCGCGCCATTGTTCCCGGCTGCGGATTTGCGCGACGGCTATCTCCGCGCCGATCCCGCTTCCCCCGCGGCGATGCTGCAGGCCGTGCTCAAGGCACGCGATCTCGTCGGCACTTTCGAGAAGCCGCGCTATGTCACGTTCGACGCCAAGCTGTGCGCGCATTCGCGCTCGGGACGCATCGGCTGCACCCGCTGCCTCGATCTCTGCCCTGCAGGCGCAATCACGCCGGCTGGCGATCATGTCGCGGTCGATCCGAACATCTGCGCCGGTTGCGGCCAATGCGCGGCGGCCTGCCCGACCGGCGCCGCGTCCTACGCGCTGCCGCCGGCAGATGCGCTGATGCGCAAATTGCGCGCGCTGCTGATCGCCTATCGCGAAGCCGGCGGCGAACAGGCGATCGTGCTGGTGCATGACGACGCACACGGCGCGCCGCTGATCGACGCGCTGGCGCGGTTCGATGATGGGCTGCCGGCCAACATGCTGCCCTTCGCAGTCAACGAGGTCACGCAGATCGGGCTCGAGAGCATCGCTGCCGCCTTCGCCTATGGCGCGTCCGCGATGCGCTTCCTGCTGCGGACAAAACCGCGCCATGACGTCGCGGGCCTGACGCGGACGATGGCGATCGCCGATCCGATCCTGGCCGGGCTCGGCTTCGGCACGGAGAGGATCGCCACCATCGAGACCGACGATCCGGACACGCTGCTCGAGACATTGCGCGCAATCCCGTCATTATCATCGGCGCCGCGCCCGGCGAGTTTCCGGGCCACGGGAAAGAAACGCGACGTGCTGCGTTTTGCGCTCGGCGAATTGCATCGCGCCGCGCCAGCGCCTGTCGATATCATCGCGCTGCCCGTGGGCGCACCGTTCGGCGCCGTGGAAGTCGATGCGTCCGGCTGCACGCTGTGCCTGTCCTGCGTATCGGCCTGCCCGACCAGCGCGTTGCGCGACGATCCCGAGCGGCCGGTGCTGCGTTTCGTGGAGGATGCCTGCGTCCAGTGCGGCCTGTGCAAGTCGACCTGTCCGGAGCACGTGATCACGCTAGTGCCGAGGCTTGATTTCGACGCGGCACGAGCCCCTGCCCGCATCCTCAAGGAGGAAGAGCCGTTCTCGTGCATCCGCTGCGGCAAGCCGTTCGGCGTCAAGAGCACGATCGAGCGCGTGGTCGCCAAGCTCGAAGGCAAGCACTGGATGTACAAGGATTCGCCGCGCAAGCTCGACGTCATCAAGATGTGCGACGATTGCCGCGTCAACTTCGTCGCCGAACAGGGCTTTGAATCCTACGGCGTGGCGAGCCCGACCGTCCGCACCACCGACGACTATCTGCGCGAGCGCGACGCGCAACCGCCTCGCGGCGGCAATCGCGACCGAAAATGAGCAGCTATTCCGCCGGCGTCGCCGTGGGGTCGGCGCGCCCCTCGCCCGCCAGCTTCTTGGCGAGCCACTGGTCGTGATGTTCCTTGGCCCAATTGAGGTCGACCTCGCCGGTGCCCATCGCTTCGAACGCGCCCTCCATCCCGACCGTGCCGATATAGATGTGGCCGAGGATCAGGGCGATGAACAGGATGGCCGTCACGGCGTGCACCACCTGCGCGAGCTGCATGCCGAGGATATCGGTCCCATAAAACGGAAACAGCAGCAGGAATCCCGAGGCTGACACGGCAATGCCCGCCGCAATCGATAGCCAGAACACCATTTTCTCGCCGAAATTGAAGCGGCCCGACGGCGCGTGTCTGTTCTTGATGAAGCCGCCGCCCTGCTTGAGCCAGTCGATATCCACCTTCTCCAGGAGATTGTCCCTAAGGAAGATCACCAAGATCAGGACGAGGCCTGCCACGAACGCGAAGCTCGTGAAGTTGTGTACGTATTTGGCGGCCTGCGAGATGGCGGCGAACGTGTCCGGCCCGACGAGCGGCAGCAGCACGGCCTTGCCGAAGGTGATGTTCAGCCCGGTCAGTCCGAGGATCACGAAGGACGCTGCCGTCAGCCAGTGCGCGAAGCGCTCGAACGCCTTGAAGCGAACCACTTTCTGGCCCGAGCGCCCGGCTGAGATCGGGAGCCGCCCGAGGATCAGATAGGCGATCGCCAGCAACGCCACCGTGCCGAGGATCACAATCGCACCGCCCCAGCGCAGCAGAACCTGGTGGAAATAGTCCCAGGTCCGTCCCGCCGGCTGGATCAGCACGCCGGCCTTGGTGTCGGGAATGTCGATGCGGCCGGTGATGCGCGGCACCTGCTGCAGCAATTCGCGTTGGCTGGTGACGCTCGCGGTCGGGTTGGGCGCGCCGTCAGGACCGAACTTCTGCGCGAGCGCAGGCGCCGCCACGGCGACCGCAAGCAGCGCCAGGACCAAGGTCGCCAGACGAAAGCGTGCGAGAAACGTCATGACCGTTACCCTGTTCTCATCCCGCGTTCATCGCAGGCCGTATGAGCCTATCCGCTCAGACCCCGACGTCGTTGTGATAGGCCGTGGTCCAGCCCCAGGCGCCGGAACCATAGCCCCGCTTGCGCACCCGCTCACCGTAGATCTGCGCGATGATGTCGCCGTCGCCGGCGAGCAGCGACTTGGTCGAGCACATCTCCGCGCACATCGGCAACTTGCCCTCGCCGAACCGGTTCGAGCCGTATTTGGCGAATTCCGCGGCGCTGCCCGGCGCCTCCGGTCCGCCGCCGCCGGCGCAATAGGTGCATTTGTCCATCTTGCCGCGCGAGCCGAAATTGCCGACTTGCGGATATTGCGGCGCACCGAACGGGCAGGCGTAGAAGCAATAGCCGCAACCGATGCACTGGTCCTTGTTGTGCAGGACGATTCCGTCCTCGGTCGGGAAGATGCAGTTCACCGGACAGACCGCCGCGCAGGGCGGGTCCGTGCAATGCATGCAGGCCATCGAGACCGAACGCTCGCCA